>NZ_CAUQCP010000010.1:0-47964 GCF_963516575.1 uncultured Streptococcus sp. | reverse complement strand
ACGTCCTTTGATGTTTCCTGCTGGAGTCCATGTGCCGTTTTCTTTTACGAATACATCGCCAGTTGTTGTATTGACGTATTTGTCGCCGTCTTTTCCGTCCGTTGGATTTGGATTTTCTGTGCCGTTTAGGAGATCTTTTCCGTCACGTCCATCGTGTCCGTTTGCTCCAGCCGCTCCATCTTGACCATCTTTAATAATAGTAGTTCCTAGAACCGTGTCTGTTCCTTCATCAAACTGATTATTCATATTCTTATCGCTATAGAACGTAACTGTCGTTTCTTTCCTCTCTTCATTACGATCTACTTTGACTTTTGGTGTTTCGCCGTCTTTACCATTAACTGTCGACGTTGGTGGCGTTAAGTCTACAACATCAATTGTAATGTCTTTTGTTATTGATTTACCTGCCTTTGTCGCTGTTACCGGGATATCAAATGATCCATCTACTGTTGGTGTCCCTGAAATAGTCTTAGTAGACTCATCATAACTTACTCCACCAGGT
Source organism: uncultured Streptococcus sp. (assembly GCF_963516575.1). GTDB lineage: Bacteria > Bacillota > Bacilli > Lactobacillales > Streptococcaceae > Streptococcus. The sequence goes on along the minus strand of NZ_CAUQCP010000010.1, from coordinate 47,465 downwards.
AATTTCGTTGTATCCACATTAAGCGTAGCTCCATCTGGTACTGTGAAAGTAATTGAACGAATAGATTTTCCTAGCGCAATCATTTGACGAGCATTTTTGATATCTAATGATAATGGATCCGATACTGAGTCATCTACTACCGTTACAGTGATAATCTCTTCCGCACTACCTCTACCTAATGTTTCAGAATCTAATGTTGCTTTTAAACGAACTTTATAGACACCAGGCTTGGTTGGAGTTCCGCTAATTGTACGATTTGCACTGTCATAATGCAGACCTGCAGTTGATTCAAGATAAGAATCTAAGTCTGTTTCTGGTAAATCCACACTTAAATAACGAGCACCTAAATCTGAATGTTCACTGTGAGAAACCACCATATTTTTAATCGTTTCACCCACTCGAACTGTTTGATTATTTTCTGTAACTCCGATAGTTACCGGAAGTGCTCGAACATTAATTTTGATATTCCCAGCAGCAACTGGAGATGCATCTCCCATTTCAGTATAGGTTGCTTTATATGGGATTAAGTATTCTCCCACTTTAGATGGTGAGCCAGAAATAGTTCTTGTAGCTGAATCATAAGTAGCTCCTGGCGGAAGTTTACTTATATCTACCTCTAATCTCGCTTTACTATCAGAAGGAGTTAAAACTACATTGTCTATAGCAGTTAGAACTGTCTTCTCTTGTTCCTTATTCGTAACATTAACACTTAAATCTCGTGGTGTTACATTAATCGTTAACGTTGCACTCGCTGTTTTATTGCCACTAATAGTTGGACTTGTCGCTGTAAAGGTTGCTGTATAAGTCCCTACTTTTGTCGGAGTTCCTGAAACAGTTTTAGTCGCTGCATCATAGTTCACCCCTGGAGGAAGTGAGCCTGAAACTATCGATAACACCGCTCCATCTGCTTGTAACCGAATAGGAGGAAGTTCATCTAAAACTTTTACTGTCTTTGTATTATCAGGAATAGAAAAGTTTAATGGTACACTGTTTACTGTGATATTAATAGTTGCAGTTGCTGACTGAACACTACCCGAAGCAGTTCTTCTATTAACACTGCCATACACTGTGAAAGTACCTACTTGAGTCGGAGTACCTGTTATAGTTTTATTATCCGCAGACCAATTTAGACCATTTGGTAAACTGCCCCCTGTGTAACTTACTGTCGCATTTTTAGGAATTTTAAGAGTAATCGGTGGTATCGCTTCACCTGCTGTAAACGTGTAATTAGCTGTTGGAACACTAAAGTTACCTGGTGTAACTGTAAGGTCGACTAATTTTGTAATCGACTTATTATCTTTAGTAGCCGTTACCGAAATAAAATGACGCCCTTCGTATTGTCCAGTACCTGACAAGACCTTATGTTCAGCATCGTAAGAAACACCTGCTGGCAATGTTCCTACTGTAACTGTAGCACCTTCTGTAGCTGTTACAACCATATCTGCAAATTTAGTTCCTTCTGAAACTGTTTGCTTATCATTCGTTACAGATAAAGTTAAATCAGAAACTGGTGGAGGAGTAACTGTATAGGTAAAGCTTGTCTTAATCTGACGACTTTGACCTTCATTATTGGTATAAGTAGCAGTTACAATCGCTGTTTGTGGCGCATCTGTCCGTTTTAAAGCATAACCTGTTAGTCCTGTATTGTCAGCATTAGGACTTAGGTAGAGATGTTCTCCATCAGACTCAACTGATAGACTCGTAATCTTACTACCATTTGTCATTGAAACAGGAATAGTAGGGATAGCTTGCCCTTCTTGCCAGCTTTGATTGGAAATAGGATTTAGGCCATCCATTACTTCGAACTTATAGGTACGAGCTGGGACATTGGCTCCAAAGTGTCCATCCTTTGCTGTAGCCGTGATAGTATGGACACCAGCAGTCAAGGTATGGCCATTTTGCTTGATAATCTTAAACTTGGTCAGATCCTCAGTATCTCGAACAATCTCGACTCCATCTGGTTTACTATCAATTGTTAAAGTCGCATTCGCTTTATTTAATACCAAGTTTCCTAGGTTCTGTTCCTTATCAGAGATAGGCACAGCTACTGGAATTGGATTTGTTACACGATAAAGCTTATCCGCATCAAGCATTACATCGGCATTTGTTAAAGTATAATTACTATACTCATTTCCACTATCACTTGTTATTGTCGTTTGAGAAATTTCTCTAGTCACTAAATTCAAATGATACCGTGTCACCCGTCCAATATTATCCGTAATATTAAAGTCTACATAATATGTTCCCGCTTTTGCTGGTAAAGATTTAAAATTTATACGGTATGGAGATAAGTTAACATCATCTCTCAAATCAGTACTAGGGTTAGAAACAGTTATTTTATCACCCGTCAAAATATCAGATGAAGTAATTATCGTCCCAGAAACGTAAATATTAGATCTGTTAGGAGTTTTATCCTCTATAAACTCGACTTTAACCCCCGGGCTACCCCCTGTCTGTTCAAATTTAGTAATCGTGACAGGAGCTTTTAAACTGTTTCCCTCGTAATGTATATTAGTATATGGTAATGATAGCCATAAGTTAGACGAATACTGTGGAGTATCGGGGTTCGCATCCTTTATTGTCATAGATCTGTTACCATATAAGTAATAACCAAAAGGAGTGACCGTCATGTAAGCTGTGGAAGTATATTCATCATATGTAACGGAATCTCCCATTAGACCGTTCATACCTGTTCCAGAAGAAGCACCATAAACTCTTGCATTATTCTCTACTATTTTATACAGTGGTGGTTCCATTATCTTTAGATTAGCTGTAATCTTAATGTTAGGATTCTTTTTAGATTGTAATCCTATAGTATAGGTGCCATTTTGAATCGTATTATTTAAAGTAAGCGTTTTGATTAAATAACGGTCGTCTTTTCCTCCCTCATTATAACGAAAGCCTAATCTCTTAGCATCTGGAGTTAGTTCAAGTTCATCAGAAGTAATATTTGTTAACCCTATTTTATACTTCACTTCTATTGTGGAACCATCTTTTGCAATACTATAATCAGAAAGATTACGATATGATTCTGAACCAAAATACCGTTCAATTGTCATATATGGGGCTTCATTAGTTGCTGTTTCCGTCCCCAACATATACCGAACTTCCCCAGAGTGTCCGTTTGCTTTTAATTCAGAGTACAAACGTTCAACAACAGTTTCCAATCGTTCTAGATTTGATTGTAATTCGGCTTTTGTTACGTTTTCTTTTGACAATAAGGCTTGAGCAGCAGCTTCTTCTTGTTTAGCTAATTGATAAGTAGCTTGCAAACCTGCTTTTGATGATTCACTTGGGCGAACTTTTTTCAATAATTGTTCTGCTTCAGCTTTTAAAGCTTTGATTTCAATCATTGTGTTCGAATAACGGATCTTTAATTCTTCTTTCGCTACTGTTTCTGTTGTAGAGACTGTTTCTTCCTTTTCCTCACTTGCTAAGACAAGACCAGATTTTTTATCAACATATTCTACCGTATCTTTAAGAGCAGCGGTACGTTCTTTAGGTGTTTCTGCCTCTCCAAAGCCTTCTACTTCGTATTCAAAAATATTGTCGGCTCCTTCAACAATTTCTTTTGTCATTGTTGTTGGATTGCCTTCTGGAACATTATAGTTTTCTAATTGACTATTATTTGCCAGTTCTGCACCATTTTCTGTGACGCTGGCTTTTGCTTTTGCTTCAGTAGTTTCTACTGTTTTCGTCTTCGTTACTTCATGAACTACTTTGTGAGATTTACGATCCACATAGCGTACTTTATAGACAATGCTTACTGCTCGTTTAGAAGGAGTTGTCTCTTCACTTGGTTTTGCCTCCGCATGTACACTAGCTGGTGCAACTATTTCTTCTTTTGGTTGAGCTGGTGTACTATCAAGTGGTTTCGTTTCGTTTGTCGGAGCGTTATCTTCCTTCAACTCCGGTTTGTCTGCCGGTTTTGGTTCTGGTTTTGGGTCACTTGCATTCGGTTGAGACGCAATGATAAGATGCTCCGTTTCAACAGTTGGTGCATTTGTTCCATTCACAGCTGATTCATCTACTGGTTTTGGTTCTGGTTTTGGTTTTGCATCAGTTTCTTCTGCTTGAACGGCAGGCGCCAATCCTCCCAATAGTAAAGCAGTTCCCATTATACCAATTAATACTGAACTTGCTCCATACGCTTTATTCTTGCGAATAGAATATATTTGCTGCTGTTCCACTTTTTTCACGTTTCTTATGTCCTTCCTTATTTCTGATGTTAGTTTTTATGATTCAAATCAGGAATATAAATAATCTGCTTAGAATTTTCGAACAGTTCTTCTGAATGAGTAAGCTCATCTTCTAAATGTTCTTTTATACGAACAAAGTCCTCTGTTTCTGAGTTCTCGAAAGCGCTTTTATAACGTAATAAAACTTCTTGTAACTCCTTAGACAACTCCGTCTTCTGTGCGATCACTTTGTTCTTAAGTTCATTCAATGTTTTCATGGTTCGATTAAAGCGTTCGAACTCATCCGAGATGGATTTATTTGCTGCATCAATCATCTCTGTTGCCTGTTGCTTAGCTTCATCTAACAATTGTTTTGAAAGTTTTTTTGCATCAATGATAGCTTCACTAATCAGCTCTTCTTGAGAGTGATATTTATATAATTGTGCATTTAACTGTTCAATGGATTCAGTCTTTCCAAGCAGTTCTTGTTTGAGACGATTATTTTCTCTTTCCAGACTTAGGATTAAGTCATCTACTTCCTTTTTGTTATATCCAAAAAGGCTTCTTTTTATATCTCCCATAGTTCCTTCCTCTTTTGCAACAACTGAGTGTAGAGTCAGATTTAATATTCGCATTTCTTTATTCTACTTCTTTAAATCATCTCAGTCTGAGTTCCAACTAATTTTTCGCTCTCCTTCATCTCATAGATCCTTTCCTCTACTTTCATTTCGCTTAAGGCTCTAGGTACGAAAAACATATAGCGTTACAATACGTGATTTCTAACTGATTCACTTATTTTATGATATTTTAAGTCCCCTGAACATCAGGGTCATTTCTTTACCATTTTATCATTCACATCCTTACTTCTACAATTGTTTCATTAGCATTGACAAAAAACTAATATACTAACACTTTGTTTTTTATGCATAATTTCACACAATAATTCTACCCCCCCCCCCCCGAAAATTGTCAAGTGTTTTTATATTAAATTTTTGTTAAATTTTCTTTACAGAGAAAAACTAACCCTAAGTAATGCTAACAGTAGTTAATACTCTTCAAAAATCTTTTCAAACCACATCAGCTTCGCCTTGCCGTAGATATGTTATTGACTTCGTCAGTTCTATCTACAACCTCAAAGCACTGCTTTGAGCAACCTACGGCTAGTTTCCTAGTTTGCTCTTTGATTTTCATTGAGTATAAGGATATTTTTAAAGAGTATAACGAAAAACCCACCAACCTAAGTTGATGAGTTCATGATTTATTTTCTAAATTTCCACTGGCTATAAATTCCGAATCCGATAATCCAGATAGCTGAACCGATTGCTCCTACAAATGTAGACTCTTGTAAAAAGAGGGTTACAAAGACAAAGGCAAAGAAGAGCATGGTTAAAGGATTTAGGAAACGATAATGGGGCATGAGGTAGCCATCCGCCATAAAGTCCTGTGACTTGCGGTATTTAAGGTGAGCCACCATAATCAAGATATAGATAGCTACATAAACACCTGATGAAGAAGCTGTTATCAAGGCAAAGGCGTCCGAAACTCCTGGTAGGACATTGATAAAAGCAGCTGTCGCAATTAAAATAGTTGAGGCCAAAATTGCATTTTGAGGAACATTATAACGAGATAAGGTATCTGCTTTGATCGCTTTTAAGAGAGGATTTGGCAAATCCTGAGCAATTTGATACAAATGACGACCTGTTGAGTAGAGGGTTGAGTTTAGAGCTGATGCTGCTGACGTCAAGACGACAAAGTTAATCAAGGCTGCTGCCCATTTGACACCTGCTAGTTCAAATACCGTAACGAATGGTGAATCTGCTGAAGCTAGTTCTCTCCATGGAATAATAGCCATAATAGCAATTAGAGAACCCCCATAGAAAAAGGCGATACGCAATGGAATTTCCTTAACTGCTTTTGGCAAGACCTGACGTGGATTTTTGGTTTCCGAAGTCGTTACCCCGATAAACTCAATCATGAGGTAGGCAAAGAAGACCATCTGGAAAGCCATAACAAAGTTGACACCACCATTAGGGAAGAGTGAGAAATTATCCGTAATATTAGCCAAACTAGCTACTCCATGAGGTGTCTCAAAACCTGTCAGAACCATAAAGATACCAGTCACAATCATAGCAAGGATAGCTACAATCTTAATCATAGCAAACCAAAATTCAACTTCTCCAAAGAGTTTAACAGCTATTAGATTGACCAAACCTAAAACAGTTAAAAATCCAACTTGAATTAACCAACTAGGCCATGAAGGAAACCAAAACTGAACATAGTGCGAAATAGCCGTAATTTCTGCCATACCAATAAAGACAACAGATAACCAGTAAGACCAGACTGCAAAATGTCCCCAACCCTTACCCAAATGACGAGTAATAAAGTTAATAAAGGTATGTTGCTCAGGATCTTGATAGAGCATTTCTCCGACCGCTCTCATCATAAGGAACATAAAAGCTCCTGTAATCAGATAAATTAGAACAATCGAAGGTCCTGTCAAACTGATAGAACGACCAGCCCCCAGAAAGAGGCCTGTTCCAATAGTTCCAGCAATGGCCATAACCTGTACGTGACGATTGGTCAGACCACGCTCCATCTTATTTTGCTTCTTTTTTGAACTCATATAGTCTCCAATTCTTTTTAAAGCTAATACTCAATGAAAATCAAAGAGCAAACTAGGAAGCTAGCCGCAGGTTGCTCAAAGCACTGCTTTGAGGTTGTAGATAGAACTGACGAAGTCAATAACATATCTACGGCAAGGCGAAGCTGACGTGGTTTGAATTTGATTTTCGAAGAGTATAAAAAGGAGTAATCAGGGCGTTTCCCTCTTTCTACTCCCTTTAATCATTAGGCTGTTTTTTCAACCTTCAAGATTTTTACATCATAGCTACCCACAGGTGTTTCGACGGTTGCTGTATCACCTGTTTTCTTACCAATCAAGGCTTGTCCGATTGGGCTTTCATTTGAAACCTTACCTGCAAAGGCATCTGCACCAGCTGAACCTACAATGATATAAACTTCTTCTTCGTCCTCACCAATTTCTTGGATAGTCACTGTTTTACCAATTGCAACTTCGTCTTGGGCAACAGAGTCGCTATTGACGATTTCAGCATAACGAATTTTTGTTTCTAAGCTAGAGATTTGACCTTCGACAAAGGCTTGTTCGTCCTTAGCTGCTTCGTACTCACTGTTTTCTGAAAGGTCACCGTATGAACGAGCAATCTTAATTCGTTCTACCACTTCTGGACGGCGGACCAATTTCAATTCTTCTAATTCTTTTTCTAGTTTTTCCTTTTCCTCAAGTGTCATAGGATATGTTTTTTCTGCCATTTTTCTCAACTTTCTTTTACTTTATTTTTTAAAACAAAATTATGTGGAAAACCACATAATTTTAGTTTGAACTACTTGATTGCGTTAATTTATTATTGATATGTTGTGCAACATTTTGGTCATGTTCTGCCTTGTTCGTAGCGAAATATACCTTGCCATCTGTAACATCTGCTACAAAGAATAAGTTATCACTCTTAGTTTGATTGATACTTGATTCAATAGCATCCACGCTTGGACTATCTACTGGACCAGGCATGAGGCCTAGATTTGTATAAACATTATACGGAGAATTGATGGTTGTATCAATCTCAGTATCATCAGCAAGACTAATCTTCTGACCAAGTTTTCCTTCAGCATAGAGAATAGCAATATTACTTTGTAAAGGCATACCAAGATTCAAACGATTGTAGAAGACACCTGCAATCAACTTACGATCGTCAGTCTTAGCTCCTTCTTTTTCTACGAGTGAAGCAATGGTTAACAATTCATTAACTGTCAAGTTTTTAGACTTAATTGTACTATAGTATGGAGTCAAGGTCTTATCCATGGCTACCAACATCTCGTCAATCAAGCTTTCAATAGTTGTACTTTCCTTGATAGAGTAGGTTGCTGGGAAGAGGAAACCTTCCAAACGGTAACGAGCTCCACTTTCTTTCGTAGGTAAGCTTTCTAGTAAGTTTGAATATTTAGAAACTTCTTGACTGATAAAGTTGTCATCTTGAACTTTAGCCAAGAAAGCATCCGCAGTCAAAGGCTCTTTAAAGTTACCTTGCAATTGACCTACCGCTTGGGCAATTTGATCAATCGTGTAGCCTTCTGGAATCGTCAAGCTGGCTAGTACAGGTTCTTGTGCTTCAGCTGTACCACCCTTTTGCAATTCCTTGATCAAGTCATCCGTACTCATGCTCTTCTGCAGATTGTAATATCCAGCCTTCAAGTCTGAGTAATTCTTGTACTTAGTATACATACCAAAGACAATACCGTGTTTCACCAAACCTGCCTTTTCAAGAGTTGAACCAATTTCTTGAACACTGGCTCCATCAGGGATTTGAACTGTTACGTATTCTTTTGAAGTAGGATCAACTGGTTCTAATGAGGCTAGCACATACTGATAACCGAAGTAACCCCCTGCTGAAACTAAGGCAAGGAAAATCAGTAGAGAAATGAAGAATGCCTTGAATCCAGATTTTTTCTCTTTCTTAGTCTTAACTGGTTTTGCTACTTCTCTACGACTACGACGTGGTGTATCACTGATGATGTCCACTGTTTCTGTAACAGGCGTCGGTGCTTCTGGACGTGCCTGTTCTTCTTTTTTCTCTACTGTCTTATAGGACACAGCTACCCTTGTTGGGGTTTCATTATATTCTCTTTCGACTTTATTAGGTCTAACAGAACCTGGTCCTGGTCCTGGTCTTGGTCCGCTCTCATTGGCTGGTGAAGCAGGAACATCTTGACTTGGATGGCTAGGAGCCACTGAAGCATCCTGACTTGGATGGCTAGGAGCTACTGGAGCATCCTGACTCGGATGGCTAGGAGTCACTGGAGCATCCTGACTCGGATGACTAGGAACTGCTGGAGCATTATTTATAATATTTTCTACCGCTGACAAGGAATCAGCCATCAACTCCTCAGCAGACAGTCCACTTGTAGGAATAGAAGCTCTGTTTTCATCTCCTGCTAGAGTCTGATCATAACTTTTTGATTTTTCTAGATCTCGTAAAATCTGCTCTTTAAAGCTTAATTTTTCATCTTCTCTTGATTTTTCACTCAAAAGTTTTTCCTCCTCGTTGACAATCCATAATATTATATCTTAAAAACGAAAGAAAAGCAACCTAGCATGCTTTTCTGGCTTATTTTTTATACTAGAGCAAACTAGGAAGCTAGCCGCAGGTTGCTCAAAACACTGTTTTGAGGTTGTAGATAAGACTGACGAAGTCAGCTCAAAACACTGTTTTGAGGTTGCAGATAGAGCTGACGTGGTTTAAAGAGATTTTCGAAGAGTATTAGCTTCCCAGACCATATCATACCAAGTTTCCCCTGCAAAGGTTGACTGGGACAGGCCTTCATTGACAAATCCATGTTTTTCATAGTAGGCAATGAGATAGTCATGACAGGTTAGATTAATACCTTCTCTTTCGTGTTTAAGAGCCAGTTCTTTCAAGGCAGTTAGCAATTTCTGACCAAGTCCTAGACCCTGTGTCTCCTTGGCAATAGAAAGACAGGTTACAGAGATATAGCCACCAGACTCATGACTATAATCTTCTATCTCTTCTGTAAAGGACTGATCTTGCAGATGGCGGTGTGGTCCAACTGGCCCTTCTATGTACCCCATGATTCTGCCTTCTTTTTCTGCAACCAGAAAAGAGGTCCGAATTTCTCGCAAATGCGCCTCAAAAACAGAGCGAGGAATGGCTTCTTCAAGCGAGAAATTTTCTAGTTCAATCTCAACGATACGATCCAAATCTTCTAATCTTGCTGGTCTAATTTTCATTGTACCTCCTCTAAAAGAGATTAAACCAAATCATACTAACACCCTGGCTAGCTGCATAAAGCGAATCTGTCACTTCTACATCGATAAAACCGTTCATTTCAAAATAGGAAAGCAGATCATCAGGACTATTCAAACGAATACCTCTGTATTCCAGCTCAACTGCCGCATCTTTCAAAGCCGCAAGAAGAAGCGTTCCCAAGCCCTGTCTCTGATGGTCAGCCTTGATGACCAAAGAATGTATTTCTAGACATTGCGGATTGTGTGGGTAAGGACCACCTAGAACATAGCCCAGAATCTGATTTTCATCCCTAGCTAGAAGAAAGGTATCCGCACACTTACGGATACTTTCTTCTAAAATATGGGAAGTCAGCTGCTTGTCAGCTGGAAAAGATGATGCCTGAAGTGCCTCTATCTCAGCCAAATCAGACTCACTTGCCTGAATGATCTTAATTGGAATTTCCATGTGAATAGCCTATTGAACATTGCTTGTCAAGTTAGACAAGAGTCGCTCAAATGAGTATTCATAGGTTTGGATGTCTCCTGCACCCATAAAGACATAAACAGCATTGTCGTGGTCTAGGAGTGGAGAAACATTTTCAACAGTGATCACTTGGTGTTTCTTATTGATTTTATTGGCTAGGTCTTCTACCTTAACATCACCATGGTCTACCTCACGAGCAGATCCATAAATTTGCGCTAGGTAAACAGCATCTGCTTGGTTCAAAGCGTGAGCAAAGTCGTCCAACAAGGCGATGGTTCTTGTAAAAGTATGAGGTTGGAAGACTGCTACAATTTCCTTGCTTGGGTATTTCTGACGAGCCGCATCCAAGGTTGCGATGATTTCTGTTGGATGGTGGGCAAAGTCATCGATAATTACTGTATCATTGACAATTTTCTCAGTGAAACGACGCTTAACACCTGCAAATGTTTTCAAGTGTTCACGCACCAAGTTCAAATCAAATCCTGCTGTATAAAGCAATCCGATAACGGCTGTTGCATTCATGATATTGTGACGACCAAAGGTTGGGATATGGAATTGACCCAATTCTTGTCCACGGAAGTGAACTGTGAAGGTTGAACCAGTTGTAGAACGAAGAAGCTCGCTAGCTACAAAGTCATTGCCTTCTGCTTCAAAACCATAATAATAAATCGGTGCATCAGACGTAATTTTACGCAATTCTGCATCTTCACCATAGACAAAAAGACCCTTGGTAATTTGTTTGGCATAGTCATTAAAGGCATTGAAAACATCTTCTAGACTTGTGAAATAGTCTGGATGGTCAAAGTCAATGTTGGTAATAATAGAGTATTCTGGATGGTAAGGCATAAAGTGACGCTCATATTCGTCAGATTCAAAGATAAAATACTTGGCATTGGCTGAACCACGACCTGTCCCATCTCCGATTAAGAAGCTAGTGTCTGTAATGTGAGACAAGACATGAGACAACATCCCTGTAGTTGAAGTTTTTCCATGCGCTCCTGCTACTCCCATGCTAACAAAATCACGCATAAAGCTACCTAGGAACTCATGGTAACGTTTGTAGCTGATACCATTTTGGTCCGCATAGGCAATTTCAACGTTGTTATCTGGACGAAAGGCATTTCCAGCGATAATTTCCATATCACCGTCTAGATTCTTTTCATCAAAAGGAAGAATAGTAATGCCTGCCTGCTCAAGACCACGTTGAGTAAAGTAGTACTTTTCAACATCTGATCCCTGTACCTTATGTCCCATTTGGTGCAACATCAAGGCCAAGGCACTCATCCCTGATCCCTTAATTCCGATAAAATGATATGTCTTTGACATGTTTCCTCCCCTATTCTGTAATTCTGGTCAGATTTAACTCTTGGGCAACCCGACGTTCTTGTTCTTTTTGTTGATTCTTTTTATTGTAGATTTGGCTCTTCTTCAGAAAATCATAGTTGTTTTTCTTTGGAGCAGGTGCCGCTACCTCTTCATTCTTGGTAGAGATAGATTTGACTTCTTCCGCCAAGATGTAATGAGACTGGGTTAATTTTTGGCTATATTTGACAAATTCACCAGGATTTTCCTTTTGGAAAGGCGCGGTAGGTTGATTTCCCTGTCTAACTAGACTTGGCTGAGAATGGCATCTTGTAGGAGTGATATCCTTTGTCAGATAACTTGCTGAGCGTTTCTTTTTCAAGTCCGCACGCGCTTCTTCACGCGCCACCTCCGCATAGCTCTTTCCTTCTTTCTTAACCCCTAAAGGAGCCTTTTTAGGTTTCTCTACTGGCTTTTCAATCGGTTTGACTGGTTTTTCTTCAGTAATAGGAGCCCACTCCAGATAATTCTTATCACGGTATTCTCCCTTGATATTACTGATAAAGTCAGATTCATCGTACAAGTTCATGACTGGCATTTCAGTCAGTATGACCTCATCATCTGACACCAATGGAAATCGTTCTTCTCTCATTTTCTATTTCCTTTCAACACTTCATTATAGCGTATTGTCTTGATTTTTCAAGTGCTGGCTTCAGAAATTCCCAAAATTTCTCTAATTTCTGCTAGGGTCAGACTGCCACGTGACTCTGTTCCATCCAATACTTGTGACACCAAATGTTTCTTTTGTTCTTGGAGTTCCTGAATTTTTTCTTCAATGGTTCCCCTGGTCACCAAGCGATAAACCTCAACCGTTTCTTCCTGCCCCATCCGATGGGCACGGCCAATAGCTTGCGCTTCCACCGCAGGATTCCACCAAAGGTCAACCAAGATAACCGTATCAGCACCTGTCAGATTCAGACCGACCCCACCAGCCTTAAGAGAAATCAGAAAGGCTTCTCTTTCTCCTTGATTAAAGGCCTTGGTCATATCTTGTCTTTCCTTGGCTGGGGTTGAACCTGTAATTTTAAAGGATGTTATACCCAAGTCTGGCAATTCTTGTTCAATTTTCTCCAACATTCCCTTGAACTGCGAGAAAATCAAGACACGGTGTCCACCGTCTGCCACCTGTACCAGCAAGTCACGAAGACTATCCAATTTGCCACTGGCACCCTGATAATCCTCCATAAAGAGGGCAGGCGTATCGCAGATTTGACGCAAGCGCATCAGACCAGACAAGATTTCCACCCGACTTCGCTGAAATTCCTGATCTGACACTTGAGCCAGACGGTCTCGCATCTGTTGCAGCTGGGCTAGATAGATGGCCTTTTGCTGGTCTTCCAGTTCATTTTTATAAACTACTTCAATCAAGTCTGGCAATTCAGTCAGAACTTCTTCTTTCTTGCGTCTCATCACGAAAGGCTTGATAAACTGAGCCACGCGCTCAGCTGGCAATTTCATAAATTCTTTCTTGCCTGGCAAGAGTCCTGGCATAACGATTTGGAAAATAGACCACAGCTCACCCAGATGGTTTTCAATAGGAGTCCCTGACAAGGCAAAAACTGACGGCACCACAAATTGTCTCAAGGTCTGGGCTATCTTGGTCTGGGCATTTTTCATGACCTGGGCCTCATCTAAGAAAAGGAAGTCAAAGGCCATCCCCTGATAAAGCCCACTGTCCTGACGGAAGGTGGCATAGCTCGTCACATAGATTTGATGGTTTTCAGCAAGAATCTCTTCACGACTAGCCTTTAAACCATGAACAACAGCCACATCCAACTGTGGGGTAAACTTCTGAAATTCATCTGCCCAGTTGTAAATCAAACCCGACGGAGCTAAAATCAAGACCCGACTTTCTTTTGTCACTTGACTGGTCAAAAAAGCAATGGTCTGCAGGGTTTTTCCCAATCCCATATCATCAGCTAAAATCCCACCAAAACCATAATGATGGAGCATTTGTAGCCAGCCGATTCCCTTTTCCTGATAATCTCGCAGATCAGCCTGAACCTGAGTTGCTTGTCTAGGGAAGTCCTCTGGATGCGTCAAATCATGAGCCAGATTCTGGAATTCTTGTGAAAAAGAAACACGGTCACGTCCTTCAAAGAGATGAGCTAAACTGTAGGCCAAGGATTTTCGAGCCTGCAAGGCCCCATCTTTTAATTCAAATTGTCCTAGTTCCTGTAGATTTTGGCGAATTTTCTTGGTTTCTTCATCAAAAAAGTAGACTTGATTAGACGAACCAATGTAAAAATCTTGATTGGCAACCAAGGCCTTCATGGCTTGGTCAATTTCCTCTTGGGCAATATCTTGAAAATCAAACTGGATTTCCAAGAGACCTCCCTTGGAAGCAATCTGCACTTGAGGGCTTGCCAGACTATAAAGTTCTTCTAGCTTGTCTGATAGGTCAACATGACCGAGTTTTTCAAAGACCGGAATGATTTCATGAAAGAAATGATAGATAGACTCCGCTTTTAGGGCCTGACGCCAAGATTGAAAATCTGCTTCAAAGCCAGCTACCAAACAGACTTGGAAAATTCTTTCTTCTAAATCAGCATCGCTTGAAAATGGTAATTCTTCTAACTCTTGTCGGCTTGATACCTGCCTATCCCCATAATCAAACTGAATTTCTAAACGAATCCGATTGTCCTCTTCCCTGTCAAAATAAAAAGAGGGCTCAAAAGTTTTAATTTGTAAACGTTCAGGAGCTGAAACGGTACCCATCTGGCTAAAAAGAGTTAAACAAGAGGCTAACTTATCTCGGTCACTACTATCAAATTGCAGGTATTTCTTGCCATGCTGATCCAAAGGCAACGCTTTGATTTCCTTGAGAAGACGTATCTGCTGGTCTGTTAGAAAATAAACCTGCCCTTTATGGAAAAGTACGGCTCCCTGATAAAAGACATTGACCCTTGGACTCTCACTGATTTCCATTTCAAAATAGTCAGAGTATTCTGTTACTGTAAAGGCAAATAGATTGGCATCCGCATGCAAATCCTGAAAAAGTAGGGTTTGGTAGCTATCCACTTGATGGTCAAATTGAAAATGGGGCAAGGTCATCAATAAATTCACACCCTGCTCAAAAAAGGTCAGAGGAAAAAAGAGATGCCGACCTTGGTTTTGGAAAAAGAGGTCTGGAGCCTGTCCTTCCTCCGTTAGTCCCCGCAAGAAAGTCAGAAGTTCTTGGCTAGCCTCATCAAAGGCTTCCCAAGAAAGAGACTCCTCATATATCTTGCCAATCATATAAGACTTTCTCTGCTCGACAACTTTTAAAAAGAGTGGAATATCCCGAATGACATAGTATTTTTGGTTATTGATTTGCCCGATTCTCAGGGTCCACAAGATATGATTGGTTCCTGCTTCCACCTGACCTACAGCCGACAACTCGTAGGCTCGGTCTGATTTTGGAGATAAGATTCGGTCCAAAAATTTGCCACCCAAGGTCACCTTGGTTTCAACGGCCTCTTTTTCCTCATGGCCTTCTTCCAGACCCTGCAAAATGTCCTGACCACGCTCATCATTTTTTAGAAAATGCTCCAGCGCTGCCAAATGCACACAGTAGCCCCTCTTTTGGAAAAAATCGCAGGCACAAAAAACCAAATCATCCTCTAAACTATAGCGCAGTTCTTCTTCTGCAACGCGAGCGTAGAGCCGATTGTTCTTTTCCTTGATGATGTCAACCTTACCAGTTTTATAAAGGGCAACGCCTTCGATACGGACTTTCCCCGGAATCAATTTAGCCATATTTCTACCTTTACCTTATCTTTTTATTATACCATATTTTCCCCTATGAAAATAGCCTTCTAGGAAGACTTTTCTCCTAGAAGGCTGGATTTTTAACGTTTGGCAAAAGTCGTCACAATCCGCTGACAAACTTCTTCCAACAGAGATTTAGGCATGGCTACATTGAAACGGGCATGGAGACTTCCTTCCTCTCCAAAATCCAAACCACGGTTCAAAATAACCTTGGCTTCATTTCTCAAAAGCTCTTGCAATGTTTCATCAGTCAGATCATAGGCTGAAAAATCAAGCCAAATCAAATAGGTTCCTTGCGGTTTCATGACCTTGATTTTAGTCTCTTTGCCAAATAGATCCACCACATAATCGATGTGGTCTTCAAAGACTTGCTTGAGTTCCTCTAGCCAATCCTTCCCATAGCGATAAGCAGCTTCTGTCGCCAAATAACCCAAGCCTGAAATTTCGTGCTGATTATTAGCCAACTGACGTTTCTGGTAAGCCACTCTCAACTTAGGATTTTCAATAACTGCATAGGAATTTTTTGTCCCAGCAATGTTAAAGGTTTTAGTGGCACTAGTCAAGACAATAGCAAATTCTTTAAAGTCAGGGTTGATGGTATTGAAAGAATGATGCTTGTGACCAAAGAGGGCCAAATCTTGGTGAATCTCATCTGAAACCAAGAAAACACCGTGTTTTTGACAGAGTTGGCCAATCTTCTCCAACACTTCCTTTTCCCAAACACGTCCACCAGGATTGTGAGGATTGCAAAGAATATAGAGTTTGACCTCCTCTTCCACCAAATCCTTCTCCAGTTGGTCAAAGTCAATCTCAAACAGACCATCCTTTTCCACCAAAGAATTGGTAATCAATCTGCGGTTATTTAACTTGACACTGCGAGCAAAAGGCGGATAGACAGGTGTATTAATCAGAACCGCTTCGCCTTCTTTTGTGAAGGCTTGAATAGCTGTTGAAATAGCTGGTACTACACCCTCGATAAAGACAAGGGCCTCTTTGTCAAAGTGGTAACCGTGTTGTGTGGCTTCCCACTTTTGAACTTCCTTAATTAACTCTTCACTGGCATAGGTATAACCATAAACCAGTTGATCAGCGTAAGCTTGCACAGCTTGGCGGATTTCAGGCAAAACTACAAAGTCCATATCCGCTATCCAAGCTGGTAGGACTTCACTATCCGTCTCCGTCTCTTTCCATTTATAAGTATGGTGACCTAAACGATTGGGCAGGCTTGTAAAATCATATTTTCCCATCTTTGTCTTATCCTTCCAAGGCTTGGCGCAAATCTGCAATCAAATCCCTAGCATCTTCAATTCCAATCGACAAGCGCAAGAGGTCATCTGTCAAACCATAAGAATGGCGCACTTCTGCTGGAATATCAGCGTGAGTTTGCGTCGTTGGATAAGTAATGAGACTTTCTACCCCACCCAAACTTTCCGCAAAAGAGAAGACCTTGAGACTGTTCAAAACATGAGGAATGCGTGTTTCATCGGCTACTTTAAAGGAAATCATGCCTCCACGACCAGTGTAGAGAACTTCCTTAACTGCTGGAGAATACTTCAAAAAGTCAACCACTTCTTGGGCATTGGCTGTTGAACGTTCCATACGAAGAGACAAGGTTTTGAGACCACGAATCAACTGATAACTGTCAAATGGTGACAAGACTGCCCCTGTCGTATTGAGATTGTAGAAAAGCTTCTCGTATAGTTCTAAACTATTGGTCACAACCACTCCAGCCAAGACATCATTGTGCCCTGCTAGATACTTGGTTGCTGAATGGAGAACGATATCTGCTCCATCTTCAATCGGACGTTGGTAAATAGGACTGTAGAAGGTATTGTCCACCACCACTTTGGCACCCTTAGCATGAGCCAATTTTGCCAGTTTTTCGATGTCAAATTCCAACATCAAAGGGTTGGTTGGGGTTTCGATATAGAGAACATCCACGTCCTTTTCTAACTCGGCAATCAACTCTTCTTCTGTATTGGCATAGGTAAAATGGAAACGACCTTCCTGTTCCACTTGATTAAACCAGCGGAAAGAACCACCGTAAAGGTCACGCACTGCCAAGACCTTACTTCCTACTGGAAAGACGCTAAAGGCCAATACAATAGCTGACATACCTGAGCTAGTCGCTAGGGCATAGTCTGCTGACTCAATAGCCGCCAAGACTTCTTCCGCCTTACTGCGAGTTGGGTTTTTGGTGCGCGTATAGTCAAATCCAGTAGATTTACCAAACTCTGGATGCTGATAGGTCGTTGAAAAATGAAGCGGTGTCACCAAAGCTCCTGTCGCTTCATCTGACTTGATACCCGCCTGGGCCAAAATTGTGTTGATGTGTAATTCCTTGCTCATACAATACCTCCAAATCTATAGTAACTATTGTACCACTTATTTTCATCAACTCATTTTCTTCTTTTCAAGAGCTAGTTATAGTTTCAAACTATATAAAAAAACGACAGTTTCCTTCGAAACCATCGTTTTTCTTGAAAAATCCTTATTTGACATGTTTTGCCAATTCTTCTTGAGCTTTTTTATTGGATTCTTCTTTTTCTTTCAACCATTTTTCTTTAGCTTTTTCAAATTCGTCTTTTGTGACTGTCTTATCTTGTACTTTGAGGTATTTATAGGATTCGATACCTTTATTACCAGCTAATGAATACGGTGAAGAGAAAGGAACTGTTTTTCTCAATGTTGGTGTTCCACCCTTAGAAATATTTGGAATCGCTAGAGAGCTATCTACCAACCAAGCTTGGATCTCAGCATACTTTTCATAGCGTTTCGCAAGATCTTGTTCCTTATTAGCTTCTTCCAACATTTGAGTATAAATATCTAGTCCAACAGCCTTGGCCTTGTCATTAGCTTCCCCAGGCTCTAGGCCTAAGTCTCGTAGCGTTCCACCGCTCTTGACATTAAAGATATCAAGATAGGTTGAAGGATCTTGATAGTCTGCACTCCAACCACCATTGTAAAGATCATAGTCCTTCTGAGCTGCTGTTTGAGCCAAATAGCTTGTATTCTCATAATCTTCAGTAGAAAGTTGTTGAATATCAATTACAACATTTTCTGCACCTAAGGCTGCTTCAATAGATTGCTTCATAGAATTTGCCTCTTGGACATTCTTTTTAGCAGCTTGGTCAACTGTCATGTCCAAGTGGATAGGGAATTGGACTCCTTTAGCTTGGAGTTCTTTCTTAGCCTCAGCAAATTTGGCTTTAGCTTTTTCAGCATTGTAATATGGATCCTGAGCATCCGCAAAGTTGATTCCTTGCCATTCTTTACCATAATTGACCATCTTAGAGGCTACTACTTCACCAAAGTCTTTTCCGTTGATACTTACGAAGTTTGGAGGAACAACCAAGTTACGCAAAATCTTAGTTGCACCCTCTTCTCCCTGAGATTGAGCCCCGTAGGCTGTACGATCATAGGCAAAGTTAATGGCTTGACGGAAGTTTTTATTGAGAACTGCTTCTTGAGTCGATTTCTTCTCAGCATCACTTGTCTTAGAAGTAAATTTATAAGATTTTCTATCCAAGTTGAAGTTTAAGAAGTAAGAAGTAGCATCTTGCAAGCTATAAATGATATTATCCTTATTCTTCTCTTTAATCCCTTCAAAACTTGAACTGTTTGGATAGAGACGAGCATAACTGTATGCCCCCTCCACAAAGTTACGAGCCAGTGCATCTTGATCACTACCATCATAATAAGCCAATTTGACATCATCTACAAAGACATTTTTGGTATCCCAGTAGTTAGGATTTTTCTTGAATTCGATAACTGATTTTGAAACAAAGGATTTCATCAAGAAAGGTCCATTGTACAAAATGCTAGATGGATCTACCTTGCCAAAATCATCTCCTTTTGATTTCAAGAAATCTGCATTGACTGGGAAGAGAATGGTTGAGGTTGTTTTTGAGTTCCAGTAAGGTTCTGGTCGTGTCAAGGTATATTGAACTGTTTGGTCATCAAGTGCCTTGACTCCGACAGTTGAAAAGTCGCTTGTTTTACCAGTGATATAATCATCTAAACCAGCAACGGATTCTTGCACTAAGTACAAGGCTTCTGATTTTTTATCAGCCGCATATTTCAAACCAGTGACAAAATCTTGGGCAGTTACAGGAGCATATTCATCTCCATCTGCAGTATACCATTTAGCATCTTTACGCAGTTTGTAGGTATAGGTCAAACCGTCTTGAGAAACACTCCAATCCTCTGCCAAGGACGGGACATAGTTCCCATATTGGTCATTTTCCATGAGACCATCTACCAGATTGGTCACAATATCATTAGTTGTTGCACGGTTTTCTGCTAGATAGTTCAAACTAGACGGATCACTAGTATAAACATAGTTATATGTTTTTGACGCTGTGCTAGAATTTCCACAGGCACTTAACAAAATACCTGCACTTAAAACGACACCTGCAAGTGTTGCATACTTGGCTTTAGACTTTTTCATCTCCAGAACCTCCTGATTTAAATATTTGTCTTATTATACAACTCGGGTTTTATTTAGTCAATAGTTTTTTTGAAAAAATTAATCATTCCATCTACAAACTATAGAAATTATTCTACAAAATAATAAAAAAGAGAATAATTCAAGCATTCCTTGATAGAAATGTTCAAATTATTCCTTTTATTTATAAAAATTTATTGAGAAATTCTTAATTTTGCTCGCAGGCGATCTGCTTGAGCTTGTCCAATCACCTTGTCCAATAAGCGAGTGCGAAGACTCAAGGATCCATAAACTCCTCCTCCCATGGCACCGACAAGAGCTACATAAAGGAAACTCCACAAACGTCCACTTGGTTGGAAGACAAATCCTAAAATCCACTGGATGGCACCTACACCGATGAACATAATAAGGGTCAACAAACTGATTAAAATGGTTCGCTTCACAATCACCTTGCGCTTGACACCCGTTACCTTACAAATATCACGATACATCAAGACGTTAGGAATGATAAGACCGATAGTTGTGGAAATCAAAGGACCATAACTGTGGAAGAGGGCGATGGTAGGTATTTGCAAGACTAGCTTGGCAATAGAACCATAGATAAAGTAGAGAACTGCCTTACGGTTACGGAACATGGCTTGAAGCATTGGAGACAAGACCATGTACAAGCCTAAAATAGTAGACTGCAAAACTGCAAAGACAAACAAGCCCATGGCCAAACTATCTGGCTTGCCATAGAAGACTGTATAAAGAGGTTCTCCTACCATGACAACTCCAACCGTTGCTGGTAGCAGGAATAAGAAAAGCATGGTGATGCTGTCCTGAACCAGACGAGAAGCCGCCTTCAAGTCCCCCTTGACATAGTTTTCAGTCAAAAGTGGCAAGCCTACACTCCCAATCGAAACCCCAACAGAAATCAAAATCATAGTGATTTTATTTGGGTTGGCTGAGAAATAAGAAAACATGACAACCAAGTCTTCATTACTATAATTGGTAAACCAGCTCATACTATTGATAAAGGTCATCTGGTCCAGAATCTGGAAAAGCTGGATGGCAGACCCTGTCAGGATAAAAGGAATGGCTTCCTTAATGGTGTCGATCAAAAGACGCTTGCTGTTTATCTTATCTCCTGTTTCAAGGACTCTTTTCAGTAAACCTTCTTTGGCAAGGAAATAAATCAAGACTGCAAAACTGGCTAGCATGCCGACAAAGGCAGCAAAGGTGGATTGGGTAACCGCTGCTAGATAATCTCCTGAACCGAGCTTCATAATGATAAAGGTTGCTAAGAGCATCCAGATAACACGAATGACCTGCTCAGCGATTTGGCTCATGGCATAAGGTTTTAGGTTATTCATCCCTTGGAAGAAACCTCGAATCACACTCATAGATGGGAAAATCAAGACCGCCCAAGCCAAGCTCTGCATGATTGGTATCAGGTCTTTCCCTACACCCGACAAGTCTGCTAGCCAAGGAGCAAATATATACAAGACCAGAGCAAAGATCAGACCTAGCCCAGTCATAAAGCCCAAAAAGCTCCGAATCAGGGCAAAGCTATGCTCTTCTTCTTGCATGGTATTATACTTGGCCACTTGCTTGGCAACCGCAACTGGAATACCCGCTGTTGAAACCAGCAAGAACCATGCATAGATATTGTAGCCCATGGTAAAGAGACCATTTGCTGTAGCCGCATAAGACCCCATCCAGATGTACCAAGGGATGATATAAATGGCACCGAGTAGACGACTGATAAAGTTACTAGCCGTTAGCCAAGCAGTCCCCCGTAACATCTGGGCCTGCTGGTGATTGTTTTCGTTAGACATAGATTCCTCATTTAATTTTAATAACTAGGAAAAATTCCTCATCTTCCATTATAAACTTTTCCTTGTCACTTGTAAATTTACGACTTTCGGTTTACAATAGAAAGTATGATTAAGATTGAAACCGTATTAGATATTTTAAAGAAAGATAATCTCTTCCGTGAGATTATCGACCAAGGACACTATCACTACAACTACAGCCATGTCGTGTTTGACACCATCTGCTATGACAGTCGTAAGGCTAAAGAAAAGAGCCTCTTTTTCGTCAAGGGTGCTGCCTTTAAGAAGGAATTTCTTCTTTCAGCAATCTCTCAAGGACTCGGTTGGTATGTGGCTGAAAAGGACTATGAAGTTGGTATTCCTGCCATTATCGTCAGTGATATCAAGAAAGCTATGAGTTTGATTGCCATGGAATTTTATGGCAATCCACAGGAAAAACTCAAACTCCTTGCCTTTACTGGTACTAAGGGTAAGACAACAGCAGCCTATTTTGCCTATAACATTTTATCTCAAAGTCACCGACCTGCTATGTTGTCGACCATGAACACAACTCTAGATGGCAAGACTTTCTTTAAGTCTGCATTGACAACTCCTGAGAGCATTGACCTCTTTGACATGATGAATCAAGCTGTGCAAAATAACCGCACCCACCTCATCATGGAGGTATCTAGTCAAGCCTATCTTGTCAAACGTGTTTATGGTCTAACCTTTGATGTAGGAGTTTTCCTCAATATCAGCCCAGACCATATTGGCCCGATTGAACACCCTAGCTTTGAAGACTACTTCTACCACAAGCGACTCTTGATGGAACATAGCCGAGCAGTTATCATTAACAGCGACATGGACCACTTTTCTGTCTTGAAAGAACAAGTTGAACATCAAGAACATGATTTCTATGGTAGCCAGTCTGATAACCAAATCGAGAATTCCAAAGCCTTTAGCTTTTCAGCTAGAGGGAAGATCGCTGGTGATTATGATATCCAACTCATCGGTCACTTCAACCAAGAAAATGCCGTTGCTGCTGGACTTGCTTGTCTCCGTCTCGGAGCAAGTCTTGAGGACATCAAGAAAGGAATCGCTGCAACCCGTGTTCCTGGCCGTATGGAAGTCCTGACTCAGAAAAATGGTGCCAAGGTTTTCATCGACTATGCCCACAATGGTGATAGTCTGAAAAAACTAATCAATGTTGTAGAGACTCATCAAACTGGAAAGATTGCACTGGTTCTGGGTTCGACAGGAAACAAGGGAGAAAGCCGTCGTAAGGACTTTGGCCTCCTCCTTAATCAACATCCTGAGATTCAAGTCTTTCTGACTGCTGATGACCCCAACTATGAAGATCCAATGGCCATTGCGGATGAAATCAGTAGCTATATTAGCCATCCTGTTGAAAAGGTTGCGGATCGCCAAGAAGCCATCAAGTCAGCCATGGCTATCACAAATCAAGAATTAGATGCAGTCATTATTGCTGGTAAGGGAGCCGATTGCTACCAAATCGTCCAAGGCAAGAAAGAATCCTATCCAGGAGATGCAGCCGTCGCAGAAAATTATTTATAAGATAGTAAAAAATCAAGGGAAATGAAACCCTTGATTTTTTACTATCTTTATTTAAAAGCGTTTTTCAAACCTTCAACGGCACCTTCTACAGCGCCTTTAGCATCTTCAACTACTTCTTTTGCCTTAGCAACTGTCTTTTCTACAGCTCCCTCTGCTTCAGTCTTGCTATCCCCAGTAACTTTACCGAATCCTTCTTTGATAGCCCCTGTTGCTTGTTCCAATTTGTTTCCAAGTGACATATGATTGTCTCCTATAGGTTTATTCCGATAAGTGTTATCGTTGCTTTTAGTATATATTTATTATGTCATCAAGTCAAATAAAGTGCTCAGAGCAGAATACTATGCTAGGTAAAAACTTAGACTTTTCTTATCAAAATCGACTGCCAACTCATACTTTCCATCTTCATTTTGGACAATATAGCCTAGGACTACCAAACTGTCCACAAAGATATCACGGCGTTTCTGCATGAGCTGATTTTTTTTGAGAAATTTCAACAAAAAAGTCGTCATATATTTGAGAGCATACTCTGGATTAACATCTCCCAAAATGGCATAGAGCTCCCGCTGTTTTTCTGTCAAAGGATACTGCTGTTTGACCTTGTAGAAATAATTGGACAGGGTCATTTTTGTTCGCGCAAAGTCCGTCTGTTCAACTAAAATAGCTGCATTTGTTTGATTGCGCAATTCTGTCTCAAAACTCTTCTCCAACAAGGCTTGATAGACTGGACTATCTTCGCTGACAAAAATCTCTTGGTCCAGTTCGAGACTATCAAGTGATTCCAGCAAAGGAAGATTGAGGTAATAACGCTTATTTTCTCGTAGAATCAATCCAGCCTTGATATACTCTTCCATGAGTTTATCAACTGCTACATATGGGAATTGGGCCTTGATTTCCCGTAGAATCACATCATCATGCTGGTCCAGATAGCGGATCAATTCTCCAAAAAAAGGCTGTCTCGTCAAACTAGAGGGATTAAAAATCTGAATCATGAAGATTCCTTTCTTTACATTCTAACAGAGGAGACGCTGCCAACTGACTAGGATTGGTCCCAGCTTGATTTAGAGGGACAGGCAAACCTAGCTCTCTATAATACTCCCTCCAAAAATCACTAATCTCCTGAGTCCCATCTCCAAATTTCATGGGAATAGTTTCAAAAATCGGTAAGACTTCTGCCATATACTGGGAACAGTAAAAACCAGCTCCATCTGGATAGAAAGAAGCATTGTAAGGTGCTCCAATATGCTTGCAAGCTCTCTCCTTCACAGACTGGATATCCATTTCTGAGTAGACATAGAGGTCGTACAAGTGATTGGACTCAAAGAAATCTGCTGGTTTCTGACAGACAACACCCGCCTGTCCACTAGCATGGTAAATCATCCCATCCAAATAAATGGCAACATGACTATAGTTGCCTGTGGAAGTCTGGATGGCCTGTCCCATGTCCGACTCATCTCTCACAAAAATCAAATCGCCATTGTCTAACATATTTCACTCCTAGAAAAAAAGGAGCCGAAACTCCTTTCGATATAATTCAAACTAAACTTTCCTATTTTGAACTGACACCCAAAATCTTAAGCATTAAAGCTTTCAGTCAATTGAGGTACCACTTGTTTCTTACGTGAAACAGCACCAGCAAGGAAGGCATGATTGTTTTCAAGTTTGAAGTTGAAGGCTGCTTCGACCTTGCCCATGTTAGCACCAAGTGCTAGGATTTCTGAGTTTGAGTTGACGATATCTGTAATCATCAAGACAAAGTCAGAGTAGCCGTTTGCTGTGTTAGCAGCTTGCATTGCAGCTTCAATTTCTGCTTGGCGTTCCAATACTTCAGCGATATCAACTGTGTTTACTTGAGCAACACGAACATTATTTCCGTTCAATTCAAAAGTCTTAGCATCGATGTCAATCAATTCTTCAGCAGATTTGCTAGCCAAGTTTGTACCAGCCTTAAGCATTGCAAAACCATATTCTTCCAAGTTGACACCAGCTAATTCAGCCAATTCAGGAGCAATGACTGTATCTGTTGGATGTGTTGTTGGTGATTTCAAAAGAAGGGTATCTGAAATCAAACCTGAAAGCATCAAACCAGCAATCTCTTTAGGAACAGCTACATCATGTTCTTTGAACATACGGTAAACGATTGATGAAGCTGATCCAACTGGCTCCAAACGCATGTAAAGTGGGCTTGCAGTTTCAAAGTTAGCCACACGGTGGTGGTCCACAACACCATAAACTTCTACTTCAGCGATATCTGATACAGATTGTTGGAATTCATTGTGGTCAGTCAAGATAACTTGCTCTGCACCTTCTGCTTTAGCAGAAGTGATAACACGCGGTGCTTCCACACCAAAATAGTTCAAGACAAAGGCTGTTTCTTCATTTGGAGTTCCAAGGGCAACAGCTTCCGTATCCAAACCATAAGCTTCTTTTGCAAGGTAGGCAAAGGCTACAGATGACCCGATGGCATCTGAGTCTGGATTTTGGTGACCAAATACTAGAATCTTAGACATGATAATACCTCATTTTGTTTATTCTCTTTATTGTAGCATTTTTTTCGCTTTTTGACAAAAGTAAGAGGAGTCAAAGGGCTCCTCACGATTCTTCAAAATAACTGATACTCTTCGAAAATCTCTTCAAACCACGTCAGCTCTATCCGCAACCTCAAAGCAGTGCTTTGAGCAACCTACGGCTAGCTTCCTAGTTTTCTCTTTGATTTTCATTGAGTATGAGTAAGTTTCTATCTTGATTTTCAGATAAAAATTGCTCCTTCTGTGGTCGTTTCTTACGCTTGAGCAGGGCTTCTGCCGACATGGCTTCTTCCTTACTGGCAAAACCTTGAGCATAGATGAGTTTGACTGGCAAGCGAGCTCTTGTATATTTGGCTCCCTTCCCACTATTGTGGACAGCGAGGCGTCTTCTCACATCAGTCGTATACCCTGTATAATAAGAACCATCACGACACTCCAGCACATACATATAAGCCTTATGATCCATAATAAATCTCTTCAAGTTCGGGAGTATAAGAACCATCATCATTGTGGACAATCAAAGGAGGTAAGACCTTAAAGCCACTTGTAGAGCCATCCTTGATAGCCTCAATCAAGAGCATATTAGCTTCCTTTTCCCGTTTTGGATAAACAAACTGCAGGCGCTTGGGAGCTAGATTATGGCGTTGCAACATATCCAAGATATCCAAGAGTCGATCAGGTCTATGAACCATGGCCAAACGCCCATTGGATTTGAGAATACTTTGGGCACTACGGCAGATTTCCTCCAGATTGGTCGTAATTTCATGTCGCGCCAAGAGATAATGTTCACTCTCATTCAGATTGGAATGCGGATCCACCTTGAAATAAGGCGGATTACACAAAATCATATCCACCTTACTTCCCTGAATGTAAGCAGGCATATTTTTCAAATCATCACAAATGACCTGCATTTGCTCCTCTAATCCATTCAAACGGACAGAGCGTTCAGCCATATCCGCCAAACGCTCCTGAATCTCAACAGCCAAAATCTGTGCCTGAGTACGGGTGCTGGCAAAAAGCCCCACTGCTCCATTCCCAGCGCAGAAATCCACTACCAATCCCTTCTTAGGAAAACGTGGAAAGCGTGACAAGAGAACACTATCCACCGAATAGCTAAAAACCTCTCTATTTTGAATGATTTTGATATCTGTCGAAAAGAGCTGGTTAATGCGCTCTCCTGATTTTAATAATTGTTCTTCTTCCATGGTTCTATTATAGCAAATTTATATTAACATTACAAAAGGTAGGGGTTTCTAACTAGTGCTTCTGCTTCTTCAAATGTTGAAGGGCTTCCTTAGTCCAAATTGGCATCATTCGTTTGAGAGGCGCAAAGCCATAGTTAAAGCGGTCGCTTGAAAAACGTCTCCGTCTAGGAAACTGGTGCTTTTCTTCCTCCAAAGTACGGATAGAAAGACTGGCTTTCCCTGTAAATTCATCTAAATCCACTACCTGAACCTGAACCTCTTCATCGACTTTCAGAGCTTCATGAATATTTTCAATAAATCCTGTTCGAATCTCTGAAATGTGAATCAGCCCCGTATCACCCGTCTCTAGTTCAACAAAGGCACCATAGGGCTGAATCCCTGTAATACGCCCCTTTAGCTTATCACCGATTTTCATCTTAGTCCTCGATTTCAATTGTTTCAATCACAACATCTTCAACTGGCTTGTCCATAGCCCCTGTCTCAACAGCAGCAATGGCATCCAAGACAGCGTAAGAAGCATCATCAGCTAACTGACCAAAAACCGTGTGACGGCGGTCTAGGTGAGGGGTCCCACCTTGTTCTGCATAGATTCCCGCAATTGGTTCTGGCCAACCACCACGTGCAATCTCTTTCTTAGAGTATGGCAAGTGTTGATTCTGAACGATAAAGAATTGACTCCCATTGGTATTTGGACCCGCATTCGCCATTGAAAGGGCACCACGTATATTGTATAGTTCTTCAGAAAACTCATCCTCAAAAGCTTCTCCATAGATAGACTCACCACCCATACCTGTACCAGTCGGATCTCCACCTTGAATCATAAAATCTTTGATAATACGGTGGAAAATAACTCCATCATAATAGCCATCTTTTGAAAGAGCAACAAAGTTAGCCACTGTTTTAGGTGCCTGTTCAGGGAAGAGCTTGATACGCAAATCTCCATGATTTGTTTTAATAGTCGCTAAAGGACCTTCTACTGCTGTAATATCAACTTGTGGGAAATGTAATTCTTTTTCTACCATACCAAATCCTTGCAAGGCATCAAAAATGCCGTCTTCTTCTAGTGTTTTTGTAATATAATCTGCTTTTTCTTTGATATTATCATGAGAAATTCCCATGGCTACACTGATTCCAGCATAATCAAAGAGTTCCAAGTCGTTGAGGCCATCTCCAAAAACCATGACGTTGTCTGGTTTCAAGCCAAGGTGTTCCACAACCTTTTCCACACCCGTCGCTTTGGAGCCTGAAATCGGTACAATATCAGACGAATGTTGATGCCAACGAACCATGCGAAGTTTGTCTGAGAGACTGTCAGGCAAGTGCAAGTCATCTCCCTTATCTTCAAAAGTCCACATCTGATAGATATCTTCTTTTTCATGGAAATCTGGATCTACATCTAAATCAGGGTAAATTGGATTAATAGCTTCACTCATCATATCGGTGCGAGTCGACAACTTGGCATCATGACTCCCAACCAAGCCATACTCAATTCCTTCTTGCTTAGCCCAAGAGATATACTCCTCAACATCTGACTTCTCAATCTGATGTTGATAAATGACCTGACCTTTTTTATCTTCAATATAGGCACCATTTAAGGTCACAAAAAAGTCAGGCTTGAGCTCACGAATCTCTGGCACGACACCAAAAATCCCCCGTCCAGAAGCAATACCTGTCAAAATTCCTTTCTCACGTAATTGCTTAAAAACAGTTGGGATTGAAGCTGGAATAAAACCCGTCTTGGAATTTCTCAATGTATCATCAATATCAAAAAAGACAATCTTGATTTTCTTTGCCTTGTATCTTAATTTTGCATCCATCTCACTACCTCTTTCAATCTAACTCTTTCCATTATACCATAAAGTAGCTAAATCCCCTATTTTCAAAAAGTTTCCAGTTTTATTGTAATTCCTTGGATGAGAAAAGAGACATGTTTATGAAAAAGAGGTCCACTGGACCTAACTCGCCTTCTCGTTTCAAAGCTCGTGAAAAAAGACCCATCGGGGTCTTCATTCGCTTTCTTGTTTTCAAGCTCATGAAAAAGAGGTCCACCAGGACCCAAACTCGCTCTCTCATTTCAAGGCTCGTGAAAAAAAGACCCACCCGGGTCTGAAAAAGAGGTCCACCCGGACCTCTTTTTTAATCTTCGTTTACGAAAGGCATCAAAGCCATTACGCGAGCGCGTTTGATAGCTGTTGTTACTTTACGTTGGTTTTTAGCTGAAGTTCCTGTTACACGACGAGGAAGGATTTTCCCACGTTCTGAAACGAAACGGCTAAGAAGCTCAGTATCTTTGTAATCAACATATTCAATTTTGTTTGCTGCGATGTAATCAACTTTTTTACGGCGTTTGAATCCGCCACGACGTTGTTGAGCCATGTTTTTTCTCCTTTATAATTTTAGTTGTCCATTAGAATGGTAAATCATCATCTGAAATATCCAATGGATTTGTTGCTCCAAATGGATTTTCATCACGTGAAAAGTCTGGTACTGAATTTGTAGGCGCTGAATAGTTTGCAGTTGGTGCAGAGTAAGCTCCACCTGTATGACCCTCACGCACACTACGGCTTTCCAACATTTGGAAATTCTCAGCCACGACTTCTGTCACGTAGACACGTTGTCCTTGCTGGTTATCGTAACTACGAGTCTGGATACGACCTGTCACCCCGATAAGTGAGCCTTTTTTAGCCCAGTTAGCAAGATTTTCAGCCTGTTGGCGCCACATAACGACATTGATAAAATCAGCCTCACGTTCGCCATTTTGACTCTTAAATGTACGGTTTACTGCAAGAGTAAAAGTCGCAACTGCTACATTTGATGGGGTATAACGCAACTCAGCGTCACGTGTCATACGCCCTACAAGTACAACATTGTTAATCATAGTTTACCTTCTTACGCGTCAGTTTTGACGATCATGTGACGAAGAATGTCAGCGTTGATTTTTGAAAGACGGTCAAACTCTTTAAGAGCAGCGTCGTCGTTTGCTTCAACGTTAACGATGTGGTAAAGTCCTTCACGGAAATCTTTGATTTCGTATGCAAGACGACGTTTTTCCCAAGTTTTTGATTCAACAACAGTTGCACCGTTGTCAGTCAAAATAGAGTCAAAACGTGCTACCAAAGCGTTTTTAGCTTCTTCTTCAATGTTTGGACGAATAATATAAAGAATTTCGTATTTAGCCATTGATATGTTCCTCCTTTTGGTCTAATGACCCCAAGACTTTGCAAGGGGTAAGTGAGGTTCGCTCACAATAAACTATTATACTAGAAAATAATTTTTTACGCAAGTAAAAAGACTAAAATAAAAAAAGAAGATGACGAATCATCTTCTTAAAAACTATGAGTTTTTAGTCCTCTTTTTTCTTGCGAGCAAGAAGTCCAAATCCACTCAAAGCTCCAAGGAGTCCAAGTGCTGCAAGGCTAGCGTTAGCTTCTGTACCAGTATTTGGCAATTCGCGTTTACCTTCAGCTTCTTTCACTGCTGTTGGTTGTACTGGTTGCTCTTGTGTTGTTTCTTGAACCTTACGATAAACATGACGTACATTACCGTTTGCATCTTTTTCTGTTCTTACTAATTCATATCCTGAGATATCTTTAGCTGGAACTTCACCATTTTCATTTGGAAGAATTGGGTTACCATTTTCGTCCACAAATGTTGTGATGATTGATGTTTCTGGTGTTGTCACTTTACGGTAAATATTATGGACATTGCCATTCGCATCTGTTTCAGTACGAACGATTTCATATCCTTTTAATTCTTTACCTGGATGTGAACCATTTTCATCTGGGATGATTAATTCTCCGTTTTCATCTACATAAGTTGTGATGATTTTGTATTCAAATGGAGAAGGTGTTGGTGTTGGCGTTACAACCTTTTCATATACGTGTTCGATATCTCCGTTTGGAAGTTTCTTCGTTTCTACGAAGCGGTAGCCTGGAATGTCTTTCTTATCAACTGTTCCTGGTTCACTTGGATAGTTTGGAATTTCGTTTCCTTCTTTATCCTTGAATGAAGTTGTTACTTTTTCGTAGATGTGTTTTGTATTACCATCTTTATCTTTTTCAGTCTTAACAACTTTGTAGCCTGGAACTGGTTCAGATGGGTTTTCTCCATCTTTAGATGGGATAAGTTCTGTTTCTTTTCCATCTTTTCCTACTACTACAAACTTAGTATCAGGACGAACTGTTGGTGTGTAAGTTGCTGTTGCTGGTGTTCCGTTCTTATCTACACGTTTTACAGTAACAGCTGGTGCTTTTCCTGTAAATGATTTTTCTGGTGTAAATGTTACTGTTCCATCTTTGGCAACTTCGAATTTACCAACACCTTCTACTGTTTTAACAGTGCTTCCATCTTCAAATGTTGCTGGTACTTCATCATCCATTGGTACTTCTGGATTTCCTGGTTTGAATGTTGGTTTTCCTGTTTGAACTTCACCTTTAGCTCCTTCAGATATTTTCCCTTCAGCTGTTGGAGTTACTGGTGTTACTGTTGGTGTGTAAGTTGCTGTTGCTGGTGTTCCATTCTTATCTACGCGTTTTACAGTTACCGCTGGTGCTTCTCCTGTAAATGATTTTTCTGGTGTGAATGTTACTTTTCCATCTTTCGCTACTTCGTATTTACCTACACCTTTAACTTCTTTAACTGTACTTCCATCTTCGAATGTTGCTGGTACTTCATCATCCATTGGTACTTCTGGGTTACCTGGTGTAAATTTAGGTGTTCCTGTTTGTACTTTTCCTTGAAGTCCTGTTGATTTATCACCTTCTGCTGTTGGAGTTACTGGTGTTACTGTTGGTGTGTAAGTTGCTGTTGCTGGTGTTCCATTCTTATCTACGCGTTTTACAGTTACCGCTGGTGCTTCTCCTGTAAATGATTTTTCTGGTGTGAATGTTACTTTTCCATCTTTCGCTACTTCGTATTTACCTACACCTTTAACTTCTTTAACTGTACTTCCATCTTCGAATGTTGCTGGTACTTCATCATCCATTGGTACTTCTGGGTTACCTGGTGTAAATTTAGGTGTTCCTGTTTGTACTTTTCCTTGAAGTCCTGTTGATTTATCACCTTCCGCTGTTGGTGTTACTGGTGTTACTGTTGGTGTGTAAGTTGCTGTTGCTGGTGTTCCATTCGCATCTTTTACTTGTACTGTCACTGGATCTGGTGTTCCTGTGAAGTCTTTGTTTGGTGTGAATGTTACTTTTCCTGATTTTGGATCAATTTTGTACTTACCAACTTCTTTTCCATCTTTTGTAGCTGAAATTTCTTTTTCTGTTACAGGGTTTCCATCTACTACGAATTGTGCTGGTTGCTCATCCGTAATTGTGATTGGCACTTCGCTGTTTCCTGGTTTGAATGTTGGTGTACCTTCTTGAGTTTTACCTTGGATTCCTGTTGATTCTGTTGGAGTTCCTGTTGGTGTTACTGGTGTTACTGTTGGTGTGTAAGTCGCTGTTGTTGGTGTTCCATTCGCATCTTTTACTTGTACTGTCACTGGATCTGGTGTTCCTGTGAAGTCTTTGTTTGGTGTGAATGTTACTTTTCCTGATTTTGGATCAATTGTGTACTTACCAACTTCTTTTCCATCTTTAGTAGCTGGAATTTCAGTTTCTGTAATTGGTTCTTTTGTAACAGGATTATAGAATGTCGCTGGTTGAGTTTCATCAATCTTAATTGGTACTTTCACTTCACCTGCTGTGAATGTTGGTGTACCTTCTTGAGTTTTACCTTGGATTCCTGTTGATTCTACAGGTGTTCCTGTTGGTGTTACTCCAGTAAATTTCGGTGTGTAAGTTGTTTTCGCCACAGTACTGTTCGTATCTTTTGCTTGTACTGTTACTGGTTCAACTTCTCCAACATATGTTTTGTCTGTTGGTGTGAATTTCACTTCACCTGTTGGCACTCCATTAGCATCTTTAACTAGTGAGTAAACTCCGATTTCTTTACCATCTTTAGTCACTGTTACTGTTTCAGCTTCATTTCCTGATTTATCTAGTAACTTAATGGTAGATTTAACGATTGGAGCTGGTGATTCTGGTTCTTTATTTGGGTTACCTGGAATAAATTCAACTGTTCCTGTTTGTTCTACCCCTTGTGGT
The DNA here is from genome assembly GCF_963516575.1 of uncultured Streptococcus sp. Taxonomy (GTDB): domain Bacteria; phylum Bacillota; class Bacilli; order Lactobacillales; family Streptococcaceae; genus Streptococcus. The sequence continues at coordinate 14,233 of NZ_CAUQCP010000010.1, read as the reverse complement.
CCTTCTGATTTAGCAGGGTTTGCACTTGGGTTAACAGGGATAATCGATGGTGTGTAAGTTGTTGTAACTTGTGAACCATTTGTATCTTCTCCACGTACTGTTACAGGAACTACATCTCCTGCATACGGTACTGTAGGGTCTGGAGTAAAGGTTACTTCACCAGTATCTTTATTTAATGTATATTTACCAATTACTTTACCTTCTGGACTCTTAGCTGGAACTTCTTCAGCTGGTTGATTGTTTTCATCTAATAAAGTCGTTTTACTTGTAACGATTGGTGTTACTTCTGAACCTGCAGTAAATGTTACCGTTCCTTTTTGAACTTGTCCTTGTGGTTTGATAGAAGTTGCTTCTTCTGCAGTTGGTTTTTCTGGAATAATACTTGGCGTGTAAGTTGTAACCGCCGGTGTTCCATTTACGTCTAACGCTTGAACAACTGCTGGTGGTACTTTACCAGTGTATTGTAAATCAGTTGGTTTGTACGTTACTTTATTCGTAGTTGGATCAATTGAGTATTCCCCAATCTTATTACCATCTGGTCCCATTACGTCTTGTTTCGCAGTTGGTTCTAATGGATTTCCATCGCGATCTAATAGTCTTGCACTTCCTTCTTGAATCGCAACAGTTTCTTCTTTACCATTTACTGTAACTGTTCCTCCAGTAAATGATACTGTTCCTTCTTGAGTTTGTCCTTGAGGAGCTTTTGATTCAGCAGCTTGCCCTTGTGGTCTTACTGGAACGATGTTTGGAGTATAGTTTGTTTCTGCTGGTGTTCCGTTTGAGTCTTGCATACGAACACGAGCTGGCAATACTGCACCTGCATAAGATTTATCTGTTGGTGTGAAGATTACTTCTCCAGTAGTTTTATCTACTGTGTAATCTCCTACTTTATTACCATTTTTATCTGTTGCTGGTAATGTTTCAACTGGGTTTCCACTGTCATCCACTAACGTTAATGTTTCAGGTTTCATTGTTGATTTATCTGAACCTGGTGTGAATGTTGGAATTCCTTTTTGAACATCTCCTTGTTTTGCAGTAGATTCAGCTTCTTTAGCTGTTGGTTCTACTGGTGTGATGTGTGGTGTGTACGTAGCTGTTGCTTTTGTACCATTTTCGTCTTCCCCTTGGATTGTTACAGGAAGAACTGGCCCAACATAAGTTTTATCTGTTGGTGTAAATACAGCTGTTGGCACTCCATCTACTACTGTTAACGTATATGTCCCAATCACTGTTCCATCCGGTTTTTTCGCTGGAACTTCTGTAGCTGGTTGTCCATCTTCTCCTAATAATGTATAAGCATCAGGATTCATTGGAACTGATTTTTCAACTTCAACTGGGTTATCATTTTTATCTAAGTAAGTAACAGTGTTTTTACCTGGAGTAAATGTAATTTCTTGTTCTTGTGTTTCACCTTGAGGTTTAGTCGTTTCTCCACCTTCTGCAGTTGGTGTAACTGGTTTAACTTTTGGTTGATAAGTTACTGTACCTGTTGAAGTTACAGGTTGTCCATCTTTGTCTACCCCAACTTTACCTGTAAATGAAACTTTAACTGGATCTGGTTCACCAGTAAAGTCTTTATTTGGCGTGAATACTACTTCTCCTGTTGTAGGTGTAATCGTGTAAGTACCGATTGTTTTACCATCTTTTGTAGCTGGAATTTCAGTTTCATCTGTTGGATTTCCTGTCTTAGGATCCACTAACTTAGCTGGGAATTCTTCTGAAGGAGTAATCTTGTTATTCGCAGTATCTTTGAATTCAGGAGTTCTTGTTTGTTTCGCTCCTTGAATATCGTTAGATTTCTCTTTTCCATCTACGATTTCACGTTTCATTACGTGAGGGATATAACGTCCATCCATTGAACCTTTTTCTGAAGCGCCTTCTGGTGTCACTTGTTCACTGATTAATGTCAGTTGGTCTCTGTTATCACCTTCACCGTTGATGATTGGTTTACCAATTTTACCCCATCCAGTTGTAGCACCATTCGTATCTGTACGACGAATTGTAATACCGTCTGCATCTCCAACGAATGTAGCTTCTGGAACGAATTCTACACTAACGTCTTTTCCTTTAGCTGTAACTTTATATTTCCCTTGTCCTGGTACTACATAGTAACCATCTACTAAATCTGCATCTTGAACAACTGTTCCATCCGCTCTGACGATTTGCGGTTTAACTGTTTCGTCAATCGCTGCTTTTTCTTCAAAGTTATAGTCTTTATTTCCATAAGCGTTGAATTTAATAGTAGAACGTTGAGTCGCACCTTGAACATCGTACGTTTCTTCTTTTGTACCACGTGGTGGAATTGTTTGTTGGATTTGAAAGTCTTCTACTTCCCCAGAATATGCAATTCCTGTCGCTTCTTTAACATCTGCTTTATCGTTTGCGATACGTAAACGAGTTGCCAATTTAGTCGCAGTTACATCTACGTTTTGAACAGGAGTTGTCCAAGTTAGTGTTACTTCTCCATCTTTTGTTACTTCAACAGCTCCAGCACCTTCATTTTCATCGAATTTACCATTTCCATTAAAGTCAATCCAGCCATTTACGAAGGCATTTTTACCGCCACCTAAGTGAGCGTCAAATGTCAATGAGTAAGTACCGTCATTAACTTTTTTCAGTTTGTAGTTATCGCCTTGTTCTACTTTATCACCCATTAATTGGCGAGCACCTTCGTCTCCACCTTCACCATTCACATCATCATATTTGAAGGCTGTTTCATCTGTAATCTTCTCAGTACGGATATCGATATCTGGCTCTTTTGAACCTAAGTACGGTTGTGTAATTCCAGCACCTTTTGCGATTGCATGACCTACTTTACCATAAGAGGCTGGAGCATCCCCATCATCTAATACCATGAATCCGAACATAGCCCCTTGTTGACCACTTGATAGAATATAAACACCTAGGTTTTTAGCATTACGCGTTAACACAACTGGCGTAGACATACCAGAATCACGGTGAGTAACCGCTGGTCCGAATACTTGTGTTCCTAAACCATCACTATAAACCGTTCCATCTTTGTCTGTTACAGTTGATACTGTATCTTCTGTAATTTCAGTTGAACGGAAACCTTTTGCTTTATCAGCGATAAATGGTTCAAAGGCTGTTTTTCCTTTTCCTTCGATAGAGTAAGATTGTCCTAATTGACGACCTTGACCATTTCCTACTGGAGTTAAGTTATAACGGTTATCGTATGATTCTGCAGTATAAGAACGAGCAGTTGGTACTCGATAGTTTTTATTCGATAATTCAGTAACTAATTCGAATCCATCCCCATCAGTTTTGTAGATTTCAATCTCAGATGAACCCGCTTCTTCCCCTGTAGCAAATACAACGTTCGCTGGTACTTCTTTACCATTTAAAGTCGCTTTAACTTTGAATTCTACCCCAACGTTCGCTCCATTTTTTACAGATTGGATTACTGTCGTACCACCTGTATCAATTCCATTTGTTTTCGCTACAGAATATCCACCTTGACGAACTACTTTTACTTCTGCTGGTGTACCGTCTTTATACACGTTTTGAGCGTTAGGATCATAACCTGCTCCTCCACGTTCTTTATAAACGTCAGTTGAGTTAAATGGTTTAAGTGCTGTAACTTCCATTTCCACAACATATCCAGGAGTCAATTCTTGTTTGAACTTGGTTCCAACTTGTAGTTTTCCACCGTCTCCAAGATTTTCAACGACTGCTGTTTTACTTGTGATATCGAACCATTTAATTTGGTGTTTTAAACGTTCTGTATTTTTTTCAGCATATTTTTTCCAGTGATCACCTTGTTCAGCTTCTGTTAATGGTGCTTCGTCCACTCTTTCAGCTACATCAGCTAAGGCCACCTCAAATTTACCATCACGACCAATTCCTGCTTTTTTAAGTTCACTGTAAACTGCAAGAATTGATTCATTTAAGCGAGCTAATTGAGCATCTACTTGTTCCTTTGTAACGCTCTTATCAGCTAAAAGTACTTTTGATTCGTTAAGTACCGCTTGGTTTTTAGCAACCGCTGCTTCAACTGCTACTCTATTTTCTTCTGATACTTCTTTCTTACGAAGTTCTGTAGTGGCAAGTGTATTGGTTACATCAGCCTCTGAAGAAATTTGTGTCAAGATAGTTGTTACAGCAGAAACAGCTTTTTCTGTTGGTGTGATGTTTTTTTCTGCTTCTTCTTTTGCTGCCTTATCTTTATCAGCCTCTTTTGTTTCTAATCCTAGCTTGTTTGATTCTGTTACAACTGTTTTCAATGAAGAAAGAATATCTTTTTGAATATTTACTTCTTCTTGCTTGGCAGTTTCATTTGCCAAAACAGCTTTCGCAGTAGCTAAGGCTTCACGAGCATTGGTTACAACTGAGGCATCCGCATACTTAGCATTTGATAATGTAGTCTCTAAATTTGAAATACTCGTTTCAAGAAGTGACTTATTTACTTGAACTTCTTCTTTCTTAGGTGTTTCAGCTGTCTTTTCTGTCAACTGAATAGTACTTGCTCCTAATTCTGGAGAAGCATTTTCTACTTTTTGAATATTTTCTTTAGAGTCTGAAACTGGATTTTGTTCAGTAGCTGAAACTGCTCCATTTCCTAAGAACATTAAACCAGCCGCAATCGCTACTGATGCTGCTCCAAAACTGTATTTACGAATACCATAACGAATATACTTTTCCGTTCTAAAATCTTGTTGTTTACCCTTCATTTAGAGTCACAACCTCCTTTATGCATACTTTTTAATATTGAATTGAAATATCCAGACAAATAAAAAGCCCCCCCCCCTTAAATTTTTTAGTAATATTAAGAGGTTATCATTTTAAAAAGGGTTGCCTAATAATTATCAATATCACTCACTATTGTATCATGCCGCTATTATTAATTCAAGTTTCATGCTTATATATATATATATTTATGGTTTCAATCTACTACTTCCTTGAAGAAAGTAGTACATACATCAGTTTTTAAACAATAAGATTAATGTACTAGGATACGAAACTCTATTCTGAACAACTGGTAGTATGTTTCTAGCACAAATTCAATTTTATAAGAAAAGGAAGTAAATATTTTCACGAAAAGTGCATATTATCAAGATTTTGAAAACCTGATAATATTTTCTTTCGTTTCTAGACCTTTCCATGAAAAAAACGCCACATGGGCGTTTTCCTGTTCTTACGGTTTAATACGGTGCAACATACGTGGGAATGGAATGGCTTCACGGATGTGTTTTGTTCCTGCTGCGAAGGTTACCATACGTTCGATACCAATACCAAATCCTCCGTGTGGAACTGTACCGTATTTACGAAGGTCAAGGTAGAATTCATACTCTGTACGATCCATGCCAAGTTCATCCATCTTAGCAACAAGGGCATCGTAGTCTTCCTCACGCATAGAACCACCGATGATTTCTCCGTAACCTTCTGGAGCAAGCAAGTCTGCACAAAGCACGCGCTCTGGATTTCCAGGAACTGGCTTCATGTAAAAGGCCTTGATAGCTGCTGGGTAGTTCATGACAAAAGTTGGCACACCAAAGTGGTTTGAGATCCAAGTTTCATGCGGTGAACCAAAGTCATCACCATGCTCAAGATGTTCGTAGTCAGCGTCTTCATCGTTTTCATGCTCTTGCAAGAGGTCAATAGCTTGATCGTAAGTGATACGTTTGAAGGGCTCTGCAATGTAGCGTTTCAAGAGTTCTGTATCACGTTCCAATGTTTCCAAGGCTTGAGGCGCGCGATCAAGAACACCTTGTAGAAGAGCTTTTACATAAGCTTCTTGCAAGTCAAGTGACTCATCGTGTGTCAAGTATGAGTACTCTGCGTCCATCATCCAGAACTCAGTCAAGTGACGACGCGTTTTTGATTTTTCAGCACGGAATACTGGACCAAAGTCAAAGACACGACCAAGAGCCATAGCACCCGCTTCTAGGTAAAGCTGACCTGATTGGCTCAAGTAGGCTGGAGTTCCGAAGTAGTCAGTTTCAAAGAGTTCAGTTGAGTCTTCCGCCGCATTTCCTGAAAGGATTGGGCTATCAAACTTCATGAAGCCGTTCTTGTCAAAGAACTCATATGTTGCATAGATGATAGCGTTACGGATTTGCATAACAGCTACTTGCTTACGAGAGCGTAGCCACAAGTGACGGTTGTCCATCAAGAAGTCTGTTCCGTGTTCTTTTGGTGTGATTGGGTAGTCTTGAGATTCACCAATCACTTCGATGTCTGTAATGTCCAACTCATAGCCAAATTTAGAACGTTCGTCTTCTTTGACAATCCCTGTCACATAAACAGAAGTTTCTTGGCTCAAGCGTTTGATGACATCAAACTTCTCAAGCCCCACTTCTTCACCAAATTTTTCTACAAAGTTTGGTTTAAAGGCCACACCTTGGAAGAAGGCTGTTCCATCACGCAATTGTAAGAAGGCAATTTTCCCTTTGCCTGATTTATTGGCAACCCAAGCGCCAATCGTCACTTCTTGACCAACATAGTCTTTTACATCAATAATCGTTACACGTTTTGTCATTGTTTTTCCTTTTCTTTTATTTTTCCATAAATGCTTTCAAGCGTTTAACTGCTTCTTTAAGCGTGTCTAGGTCTGTCGCATAGCTGAGGCGCACATTTTCTGGCGCTCCAAAGCCAGCTCCTGTTATGAGTGCCAAACCAACTTCCTCAAGGATAGCTGTTGTAAAGTCAGTCACATCCGTATAACCTTTCATCTCCATGGCTTTTTTGACATTTGGGAAGAGATAGAAAGCTCCTTGTGGCTTAACGACTTCAAAACCAGGGACCTCACACAATAGCGGATAAATGGTATTGAGACGCTCCTCAAAAGCTTGACGCATGATATCAACAGAATCCTGTGGTCCTGTTAAGGCTTCGATGGTTGCATATTGTGAAACAGCAGTTAGGTTAGAAGTTGTTTGACCTGTCAATTTGCTCATAGCAGCAATGATTTCTAGATCACCCACTGCATAACCTACCCGCCAACCTGTCATGGCATAAGCTTTTGATACACCGTTAATGACAATGGTTTGCTTACGAATTGCTTCTGATAGACTTGAGATTGGAACAAATTCATTCCCATTATAAACAAGGCGGCCGTATATATCATCTGCTAAAATCAGAATGTCATGCTCAACTGCCCAATTTCCGATAGCTAGTAATTCTTCACGAGTATAGATCATACCAGTCGGATTAGATGGTGAATTGAGAACCAAAACCTTTGTCTTATCTGTCCTAACTAGTTCTAGTTGATCCACCGTGACTTTAAAATCATTGTCTTCTTTAGCTTGAACAAAGACTGGAAGCCCTTCTGCCATCTTGACCTGATCTCCATAACTAACCCAGTATGGAGTTGGAATAATAACCTCATCTAAAGGATTGATTACAGCCATAAAGAAAGTATAGAGGGAGAACTTGGCACCTGTAGCAAAGGTAACCTCATTACTTGCGACAGAATAGCCATAGTAGCGCTCGAAGTAGGTATTCACTGCAGCTTTTAATTCTGGTAGACCTGAAGCTACTGTATAGAAGGAAGCCTGTCCTTCTCGAATAGCTTTAACTGCTGCATCCTGAATATTTTCAGGGGTGTGAAAATCTGGTTGTCCCAAGGTCAAGAAAAGGACATCCTTACCTTGAGCTTTTAATTTTTTTGCTCTCGCATCACTAGCTAAAGTGACACTTTCTTCCATTTCTAAAACACGGTTGGATAGTTTCATAGGCCCTCCTTATTGACCAATGCTCCTGTTTCAAAATCTACTAGATAAAAATCAGTTCCTGACTTAACTTCCCAAATTGGTTTGTCTTGATAACGGCCAAAGGTTATCTTGTCAATCTCGCCTGCTCCTGTTTCTTTAGAAACAGCTTCTGCTTTTTCTTGTGAAACACCCTGATTTAGCCGATAAACGTAAATCTTATGGTCATCTTTTCCAATCAGGACAGCAAGTGATTCTTGTTTTTTATTACGACCAAGAACGCTGTAATAGGATTCTAAGCCATTGTATAAGTCAACCTGATCAGTCTGCTCTAATCCTGCATACTGCTGAGCTAATTTTTCTCCTTCACTTTTAGCTGTTTGATAGGGTTTCATGCCGAGAGAAACCAGATACAGAAAGGAAGCACTGATAACCACAAACAAAATCGTCATCCCTAGACCATACTGCCACAGTAGATTATTTTTTGCTTTTTTTTGTCTTTTTTTCACTCGTCTATTTTACCATCTATTGGGCTTTATTACAAGTGAATGAAAGAACAATCGCACTTTATTTCTTCCTTCAAAGTAAACCGATTTTTCTTGTTTAAAACCGAGCAAGAAAAGCAAAGACAGCTCCAAAATCAACCTATTAAAAAACTTGAGCTTTGGTACTCAAGTTTTTAAAATTTCTTTTAATTTATGGAATTATTTTATCATCTATTCTTTTAGCCATTTTTCCTAAAAAGATAGGCAGTAGAAGGCTAATCATGACTAAAAAGAATCCTAGATAAAGAAATGCTACTACAAAGCCTAAATGGTCAATCAACCAGCCTGTCAGTGGAAAGAAGACAATCATACTCAAGCTAAACATCATAGAATAGACACTCAGCATGGTTGCCCTTACTTCACTTGGAAGGCGCCCTTGCAAATCATTGTCAAAAATCGGCTTAAAAAGAGCATGCAGAGCATTACTAATCAAATAAATCAGAATATAGATTAGAGGTGTTCCAAAGTAGGACAGCATATAGGTGATTCCAGTCAGCAGGACGAGAATAGGAAAAAGCTTCAAGGCAGCATATTTCTTTCCAATCTTACTCGCTAGATAGATTGCGAGGATATTCAAGAGACTTCCAAGTAGCATAACTGCTGAAATTTGCCAACTACTTAAATCTGGCAACTGATTTTGATAGTAAAAATAAAACATATACATGAGTGTTCCGACAATCTGAGATAAAATCATCCAGTTTAAAAGCATGGGATTTCTCTTCAACTCATCCTTAACAGTCCAAATAATCTGTTTCATGGTCACACTATCAGCTTTTTCTAGCTTGACACTAGGTTCTTTCAGCATCCAAATCAGGAAAAGAACTATGATAGAAGTGGCAATCATGATATAGTAGGTCAGGTGCAATTGACCATGAACAAAAAATCCTGCTAGCACTGTCCCCAAAGACTGGGTTCCTTCTGACACTCCTGATATGAAACTTGAAATGGATAGATAACGCTCCTTTAGTCCAGCCTCTACAGCCGAGTCATAGACCATTGCTGCGCTTGTTCCTGAATCAAAATTATAAGACAAGGCACTTACCGCCATAGCTAGTGCATAAATCCAAAAATTTCCCTGCCCAGCCAACATGAGAATAGAAGACACAATCCCTGCTATTCGACTTAAATAAAGGTTGGTCTTATAGGAATAGCGGTCAGCTAACATACCAGATGGAATTTCACAGAGAAGACTGGTCGTATGAAAAATACTTTCCAGGAGCCCAATCTGCCAAAGAGACATGCCGTTTTGACTGAGAAAGAGAATCCAAAAACTGGTAATCCCTAGAAATGCAAAAAACTCAACTCCGGCCATCAGGCCAATATTTTTCCGATAATTTCTTATTAACATTTTTTCTCCTTTAACAAGTGTATTATTATTTCTTTTGTCCGTCACTTGTTAATCTGTGTCTTACATGATCTCCACCCTTTTTAGAAGCATTCTTCAATGCCATTATTTTCGTTTAATTGTTTATGAAATGATATCAGAAAATAGCCGTTCTACGGTTTCTATTTCGAGTTTTTCGTTTATTTTAGCACTTATATCATCATATTACAAGAGAATATAGGAATACTCTTCGAAAATCAAATATAAACCAGGATTCAAAACGAACAGTTCTTACTTTTCCAGTCGCAAATGACTAAAGTTTCTGTAATTTTTAATTTTCAAATAAACTCTGAGCAAATTTCTTGCAAGTCCTTTTGTTTTGTTGTAATATATTTTATAACAACGAGAGGGTTCTCGGAAATTTAAGAAAAAGGAGACACATCATGTCTAAAAAAGTATTATTTATCGTCGGATCACTACGTCAAGGTTCTTTCAACCACCAAATGGCCCTCGAAGCTGAGAAAGCACTTGCTGGTAAAGCAGAAGTTAGCTACCTTGATTATTCAGCCCTTCCTCTCTTCAGCCAAGATTTGGAAGTTCCAACTCACCCAGCTGTAGCTGCTGCTCGTGAAGCAGTTCTCGCTGCAGATGCTATCTGGATCTTCTCTCCAGTCTACAACTTCTCTATCCCTGGAACAGTGAAAAACTTGCTGGACTGGCTATCTCGTGCCCTTGACTTGTCTGATACACGTGGTGCTTCTGCCCTTCAAGACAAGTTTGTCACCGTATCATCTGTAGCCAATGCAGGTCACGATCAACTATTCGCTATCTACAAGGACCTCTTGCCATTTATCCGTACACAAGTCGTTGGTGACTTTACTGTTGCACGTGTTAACGACTCTGCTTGGGCAGACGGAAAATTGGTTCTTGAAGAAACAGTCCTAAACTCACTTGAAAAACAAGCTCAAGACTTGATCGCAGCAATCTAGTAAAAAATAGAGAATTTTAAGAAGTCTAAATCAATTATAGCCACCTCATAGGGTGGCATTTTTAGACTCAATCAAGATTTTCAGACAAACATCAGCCATCCAAAAAAACCTTGAGCCTTACCACTCAAGGTTTTTAGCAGTCTTTCCATCATGGAAAATCGTCCTAAGAATATTCTTTCATTCGAGATCTATCACTTATCATCTGCTTTCGAGAAATTAGTGACTGCTTTTGGCTGATTAATCTTCTTTTCTTCGACCTACATATAGGCTCAATAGAATACCGCTACCTAAAAGAATAGAGATATAATCAGATTGGCTTCCAGTTTCAGGTAATTTGTCCCCATGGTTTTCTTTACCTGTAGTTGGAACTACTGGGTTAGCATTTACTGGAGTTGCTGGTTGAGCCGGTGTTGGTACTACTGGTTGTTCTGGAACCGCTGGTACTGGTTTAACCGGTACTTCTGGTGTTGGAACAACTGGAGTTGGTTGTACTGGCACTTCTGGTGTTGGTTGTGCTGGTACTGTTGGAATATCTAATTCTGGTACTTCAGCAACTTCAGGCATACCTGGCACACCACCGTTGAATTCTGGCAATTCATGAACTGGTGGTTCTGGCATTGCAAACGTTGGTCTTTCTGGCACATTAGGGGTTGGAGAAACTGGTTTGTCATTTGATGGTGTTACTGGTTTGTCTTGGCATCCACATTTACCATCTTTGCCGTCTTTACCGTCGCGACCATCTTTTCCATCTTTAACAACTGTTTTTGTCACAGTTCCGTCAGAATTAATGATTGTGATTGTATGACTACCATCTCCATTATCTTCAACAGAAACTTTTGGTGATTTACCATCTTTACCGTCTTTAATCACCATTTCTGTCTTACTTCCATCCGGATTAGTAATTGTAACAACGTGAGTTCCATCGTTATTATTTTTAACAGTTACAGTTGGTGAAACGCCATCTTTACCATCTTTGATAATAGATTTGTATTCACGGCCATCAGAATCAACGATTGTTAAGGTGTGAGTTCCATCTCCGTTATCAACGATGTTCGCTTTTGGTGATTTACCATCAAAGATTGTAGTTGTAGTTTCTTTACCATCTGCTCCTGTCACTTTAATAGTGTGTGAACCATTGTTGTTATCAATCACTTCAAGTTTTGGTGCTTTACCATCACGAACTGTGGTTGTTGTAGTTGTACCGTCTGAGTTCACAACTGTGATCGTGTGAGTGCCATCTCCGTTATCCACAACCTTAGCAGTTGGTGATTTACCATCACGAACTGTAGTTTCAGAAACAGTACCATTACCGTTTTCTACACGAATAGTGTAAGTACCATCATGGTTGTCTTTAATAGTCGCTACTGGTGATTTACCATCTTTAATGATCGTTTCAGTAGTTGTTCCGTCCCCATTTAGAACTGAAATCTTATGAGTTCCATTTTGTTCATCAGTTATCGTAACTTTTGGTGATTTACCATCACGAACTGTAGTTTCAGTTGTCACACCTTCTGGATTTGTAATAACGATTGTATGACTTCCGTCTCCATTATCACGAACAGATGCGGTTGGAGTACGTCCGTCAACACCGTCACGTCCATTTTTCACAACAAACTCATTCTTAGTTCCGTCTGGGTTAGTGATTGTTACTGTGTGACTTCCATCTGGATTTTCTCTTGTTGTAGCTGAAGCAGCTTTACCATCTTTACCATCTTTGATGATAGCGTTCGTTACATTACCGTCTCCATCCGTCACTTTAACAGTGTGAGTTCCATCGTTGTTATCAGTGACTTCAACTTTTGGAGTCTTACCGTCTTTACCATTTTTAACAACAGTTTCTTTTGAGCTTCCATCTGGATTTGTTACAGTAATTGTGTGACTTCCATCTGGATTTTCAGTTGTGGTGATAGTAGCTGTTTTCCCATCTTTACCATCTTTAACTTTAGTAGTTGATTCAGAGCCATCTCCATTTCGTACTGTAATAGAATGTGTTCCATCTCCATTATCTGTCATTGTGACAACTGGTGATTTACCATCTGCTCCATTATCACCTTTTTCACCTTTTAGTCCATCAAGAACTGTTGCAAGTGGTTTTGTAGCATCTAATGGTTGACCTGGATTTGCTGGATCTTCTACAAAAATTTTAGTTTCATTACCTTCTTTTTTAGCAACTAAAGATTTTCCATCTTTACCATTTTTTACATTTACAGTAACAGGATCTTTTCCTGGTGTTGTAATTGTAATATCTGTACTATGTCTATCTGTTCCTGGTTTAGCTGTAACTTCTGGTGTATCTCCTTTTGCTCCTTGAGGTCCTCTTATATTGCCAGTCTTGTTCCATGCTCCGTTTTGTTTTTTATAGACATCTCCTGTTGAACTATCAATATAAGTATCTCCATTTTTTCCATCTTTTGGAGTTGGTGCAATATTTCCACTTAAAAGTTCAGATCCATTACGTCCGTCTCTACCACTAGCACCATTTTCTCCATTAACTCCGTTCAATACATCACGTTCACTGATTAACTCATCTACTCCCGGATCGTAATGATTATTTCCATTATTATCAAAATAAACTGTAACATGAGTACCATCTGCGTTATCAGAAGATGTTGCTCTAGAATTAGGATGTCCTGATACTTCATCCGGGTTATTTCCTACACTTCTTCTAGCTCTTCTAAAGGAATCTTCTCCATTAACATATGGTTGTAAATCAATTTTAGGAGTTCGTCCATTGTTACCATTATGTCCATCTAGACCATCTCTAACTGTAAATGTTACTGGTTCTTTTCCTGGTGTTGTAATGGTTACAACTGTACTATGTCCATCTGCTCCACGTTGAGTTGTAACTGTAGGTGTTTGTCCATTTTGACCATTCGCTCCAGTTTCGCCTTTAGCTCCATCATGAACAAATACTGTAGTCGGTTGTGAACCATCGTGATTATCGACAGTAATCTCTACTCCCTTATGATCAACTTCTTCCTTACGAGCAGCAGTTACAGTTGGTGATTTTCCGTCTACCCCATCTCTAATGACTGCAAGAGGTCTGTCAGGAGTTAATGGTTGACCCGGATGAGCTGGATCTTCTTGATAAACCTTTGTTTCTTTACCTTCTTTAACAGTGAGCAATGACTTACCATCACGTCCGTCAGCACCTTTAGCACCATCTTTAATCATTTCTGATCCTAGAAGTTCATCAGTTCCTGGTGTGTATTTACCATCATTGTTTTCATCAGTATAGAATGTCACAATTGTATGAGATGGGTTACCATTTTGTCCCTCAACACGTAGTAGATCAACTTTTGGAGTTTTCCCATTTAGACCGTTTTCGCCATTTTTAACATTTACTGTTACCGGAGTTTTTCCTGGAACAGTGAATGTAATGTCAGAACTATGTCCATCTTTTCCTGATGTTACAGTTACTTCAGGAGTTTTCCCATCTTCACCTTTCTCTCCGTCTTTAACGATGGATGTTTGAACGAGCGTATCTGTGCCTTCTGTATAGTTTCCATCGCCATCTTTGTCAATGTAGAAGGTTAGAGTAGTTTGTTTTTTAGCTTCATCACGAACAGCTTTGACTTTTGGTGTTTGTCCGTCTACTCCGTTTTTAACGATTGTTGTAAGGGCTGGACGTCCTTCTGGTTGCGTAACTGTAATCGTATGACTACCATCATGGTTGTCTGTCACTGTTACTTCTGGTGTGAAGCCGTC
>NZ_CAUQCP010000009.1:0-48425 GCF_963516575.1 uncultured Streptococcus sp. | reverse complement strand
TTTTAAGAGTATTGTCATTGGTAAATTGATAGTATTTTATTAATGATAATAGGACACCAGATTTTCCCAATGCAAAGTCTATTTCCTCTAGAGTATCATAATTCTCTATTAATTTCTTAGCGGTGTCGTTTGCTAATTGTAGATAGTATTGATTTTTACTGATAGAAAATAAATGTAGGAGTAACCATAGATAGCCTGCATCACCAAATAGCAGTGAGTATTGATATTCATATGTGTGTGTCGTTCTAATTGTCACTGCCTTCTTGATGATGGAGAATATTTTAGAATCCAGTTCTGGGTGGTACAATTTATTTAGAGGAAACAATAGTCCAGCTATTCCGTGTTGGAATGATAAATTACTTACGAAATTTCCAAATTCTGTTGAAGAAGTGATTCTTCCTTCAGAATTTACAGTTTTATCTAGTAAAAATCGTAGAACACTATTACATTCTGTTTTGTAATCATATTTATGTTCCTCTATTTTTTTAATTTTGACTAAATTGTTTGTTTGACTTAAATTTAGTAGATATTGTAACCAAAATAGTTGCTCATCTGTGAGCTGACCTTGAGTATGTGATAGTTCTAGTAATTGTTCTATTTTGTTCAGTACAGTTATATGATATTTAGAGTCGCCTTTAAGAAATTTTAATGTTCCACTCGTAAATATAGAATATCCTAGCATACATAGAGCAAAATACACTTGTCCAATAGTACTTTGTTTTAAGTCTACATCAGGATTGACAAAAAAAGGTGTGTGTACATTACGTACAGTGGTCATGATAGGTTCTAAGTTTTCTAAGTCAATCAAAAAAACATCATCAGTTTTAGAAGAGTATAGAAAATTTGAAGGTGATAAGTCCCCGATTTTATATCCCTCAGAATGAATATCATTTAGAATATCAACTATTTTATTCATAATACCTATTCTCTTGTTTGTATCGATGTTTGACTGTTTCAAAAAATTAAGTAAGTCTACTCCATCTATAAAATCTTGAACTACGAAGTAATCATCTGAGATATAAAAATCTTCTATAAAGTACCCAGTATATGTCTTGGATTCAAATGATTGTAATAATAATGCTTCATTACGTAATTCATCGTTAGCATAATACTTACCCTCAAAATCATACGATAAGAATGGGCGGCACTGCTTAATAATGACTTTCTGGTGAGTTGAGCTTAGAGAGGCTCTATATACATTTCCTCTGTTGGATTTTTTTAGTATACACTCCATATTATAGTTTGTAATAGGGGTGTTTGATTGACTTTGAGTTTTAATATCAACTAAAAAATAATCTTCTAGCTCTTGATTTGTAAATAGAGGTTTAACATATGTAGGTAGAATTGGATAATTAAGCCTTTTATCTTCTACGAAATTGCCAGTATTATCTTTGATAAGATAAAGTAATTTTTTGTTTTGTTTATCATATCTTCTAATTTTTTTGAATGCTCCAAAGCGATAATGTACAGGAGAGTGGCGTCCACATTGAAAATCTGTCAGTATTCTAGGAGCTTTGAATTCTGCAAGAAGTGATACTAAGTCAAGAATAGCACTTCTTGCCTCTCCTGAACTATTATTGTAGATTGTAATAAATTTGTTTGCAGTTGGTGATATTTCTCGGGGAGAGTTAATCTTTTTTAGTCTATGAATATTCTTACAAACTTTAAAGCAGTATTGATGTTTAATTAGAAAAGGTAATAGTATACGGAATATTTTCTTATAATCTTTTAATTGGGTGCTAATATGAATTTTCCACCCTTGGTCTACCGTAAGATTCTGTTTTGCAATATAACACCAATCTTCATCTTCAGTATATACTATATTATTAGACAAAAGACTGTTTTTTATAAAATCCATACATTTCTCCTTACAAATAATACTCAATGAAAATCAAAGAGCAAACTAGGAAGCTAGCCGCAAGCTGTACTTGAGTACGGTAAGGCGACGCTGACGTGGTTTGAAGAGATTTTCGAAGAGTATAAAATAAGCCTCTTTCGACTGTTTTGCGGAAAGAGGCCTGTTATATATTAGTTATCCAGTGACGCTACAACTGACACCACATGTGATTTCACAAGACTCTAGCATATCTTGTTCGTTTGTATTTTCACTTGGTAGCATTTCGAGTTCGATTAGAGTGCTCATGTTTGACCCCCCATAATATTATTTACAGTTTTTGTCCGGTAAGGGTAGCTGTATGAACCTTAAGTGATATACATTGATTGAATAGGATCCTTTAGTTAGATTCAATCAATCTATAACACATCAATATAATAACTCTTTTAGGATGACTTGTCAAATATTAGTATATATTTTTAAATCTTGAATTGTCAAATTAAGTGTATACAATAGAATGAAATAAGAAATGAACAAATTGATTAGGAAAGTTAACTTAATTTCTAGAAATGTTTTAGCAACTATAGTGTACTATTCTAGCTTCAATAAACTATAGCTTTCCCGTAGCATACTTCATAAGATAAGGCGTTTTCCACTTAAGAAATTTTCGTGGTCGATTATTTAGAACCTGTATTCACAAAAAAATGTTAAACTAGGGTTATGACCCGCAAAGCATATGATACTGATTTAAACGATCAAGAATGGGCTAAGATTGAACCCTATTTCTCCAAACACTGCACCTATAAATGGCCGAAACGAGTACTTGTTAATGCGACTTTGTACGTCACTAAAACAGGTTGTCAATGATGCATGCTCCCTCACGACTTTCCTCTTTACCTAACGGTATGGAGTTTCTTTCGTCGTTCTATGAAGACAGGTTGGCTCCAGGTCAATGGCAAATGGTACTATGCCTATGGTTCAGGTGCCTTGGCAGTGAATACGACCGTAGATGGCTATTCTGTCAACTATAATGGCGAATGGATTCAATAATGAAAGAGGCGATTGCGAAGGAAACAATCGCTTTTTTTGTGAAAATATAATAAAATAGATAAGAAAGAATAAATACTTGTATGAAAAAATGAGACGGCTTTTTCGTCTAGTAAAAGGAAAACATGACAAAAAAAGTTGGTGTCGGTCAGGCACATAGTAAGATTATTTTAATAGGGGAGCATGCGGTCGTTTACAGTTATCCTGCCATTTCCCTGCCTCTTTTGGAGGTGGAGGTGACTTGTAAGGTAGTTCCCGCAGCGAGTCCTTGGCGTCTCTATGAGGAGGATACCTTGTCCATGGCAGTTTATGCTTCTCTGGAGTATTTGGATATCAAAGAAGCCTGCATTCGCTGTGAGATTGACTCGGCTATCCCTGAAAAACGGGGAATGGGTTCGTCAGCTGCTATCAGTATAGCGGCTATTCGTGCGGTATTTGACTACTATCAAGCCGACCTGCCTCATGATGTACTAGAAATCTTGGTCAATCGGGCGGAGATGATTGCCCATATGAATCCAAGTGGTTTGGATGCTAAGACATGTCTCAGTGACCAACCTATTCGCTTTATTAAGAATGTAGGATTTACAGAGCTTGAGATGGATTTATCTGCCTATTTGGTGATTGCCGACACGGGCGTTTATGGTCACACTCGTGAAGCCATCCAAGTGGTTCAAAGAAAGGGCAAGGATGCCCTGCCGTTTTTGCATGCCCTGGGAGAATTGACCCAGCAGGCAGAAGTTGCGATTTCACAAAAAGATGCTGAAGGATTGGGGCAAATCCTCAGTCAAGCGCATTTGCATTTAAAAGAAATTGGTGTTAGTAGCCCAGAGGCGGACCATCTGGTAGAAACGGCTCTTAGCCATGGTGCTCTGGGTGCCAAGATGAGTGGTGGTGGGCTAGGAGGCTGTATCATAGCCTTGGCAGACAGTTTGATAGACGCACAAGAACTGGCAGAAAGACTAGAAGAGAAAGGAGCTGTTCAGACATGGATAGAGAGCCTGTAACAGTACGTTCCTACGCAAATATTGCTATTATCAAATATTGGGGAAAGAAAAAAGAAAAAGAGATGGTGCCTGCTACTAGCAGTATTTCTTTGACTTTGGAAAATATGTACACGGAGACGACTTTGTCATCTCTACCGACGGATGCGACAGCTGATGCCTTTTACATCAATGGTCAGCTACAGAGTGAGGCGGAGCATGCCAAGATGAGCAAGATTATTGACCGTTACCGTCCAGAGGGTGAGGGCTTTATTCGAATTGATACTCAGAACAATATGCCTACCGCAGCGGGTCTGTCCTCGAGTTCTAGTGGTTTATCCGCCCTGGTCAAGGCTTGTAATGCTTATTTCAAGCTTGGATTGGATAGAAGTCAGTTAGCGCAGGAAGCGAAGTTTGCCTCAGGATCTTCCTCTCGGAGTTTTTATGGACCATTAGGTGCCTGGGACAAGGATAGCGGGGCAATTTACCCTGTCGAGACAGATCTGAAACTAGCTATGATGATGTTGGTGCTAGAAGACAAGAAAAAACCAATCTCTAGCCGTGACGGGATGAAACTTTGTGTGGAAACTTCGACGACTTTTGATGACTGGGTGAGTCAGTCTGAGAAAGACTATCAGGAGATGCTGGTTTATCTCAAAGAAAATGATTTTGCCAAGGTTGGGGAATTAACGGAGAAAAATGCCCTTGCTATGCACGCTACGACAAAAACAGCATCACCAGCCTTTTCTTACCTGACGGATGCAAGCTATGAAGCCATGGACTTTGTCCGCCAGCTTCGTGAGCAAGGGGAAGCCTGCTACTTTACTATGGATGCTGGTCCCAATGTCAAAGTCCTCTGTCAAGAGAAAGACTTGGAGCATTTATCAGAAATCTTCGGTCAACGTTATCGCTTGATTGTGTCAAAAACAAAGGATTTGAGCCAAGATGATTGCTGTTAAAACTTGCGGAAAACTCTATTGGGCAGGTGAATATGCTATTTTAGAGCCAGGGCAGTTAGCCTTGATAAAGGATATTCCTATCTATATGAGGGCTGAGATTGCTTTTTCTGACAGCTACCGTATCTATTCAGATATGTTTGATTTTACAGTTGATTTGGCGCCAAATCCTGATTATAGTTTGATTCAAGAAACGATTGCTTTAATGGAAGATTTCCTCGTTTATCGTGGGCAGACCTTGCGACCTTTTTCTTTGGAAATACGAGGAAAAATGGAAAGAGAAGGGAAAAAGTTTGGTCTGGGTTCTAGCGGTAGCGTCGTTGTTTTGGCCATCAAGGCTCTGCTAGCTCTGTATAAGCTTTCGGTTGATCAGGAGCTCTTGTTCAAGCTGGCTAGTGCTGTCTTGCTCAAGCGAGGAGACAATGGCTCTATGGGAGACCTTGCCTGTATTGTGGCAGAAGATTTGGTTCTCTACCAGTCATTTGATCGCCAGCAGGTAGCTGCTTGGTTGGAAGAAGAAAATTTGGCGACAGTTTTAGAGCGTGATTGGGGCTTTTCAATTTCGCAGGTGAAACCAACTTTAGAATGTGATTTCCTAGTGGGATGGACCAAGCAAGTAGCTGTATCGAGTGATATGGTCAAGCAAATCAAGCAGAATATAAATCAGAATTTTTTAAGTTCCTCAAAAGATACAGTGGCTACTTTGGTAGAAGCCTTGGAGCATGGGAAATCAGAAAAAATTATCGAGCAGGTAGAAAGAGCCAGCAAGCTCTTAGAAGGCTTGAGCGCAGATATTTACACGCCTTCGCTGAGACAGTTGAAAGAAAGCAGTCAAGATTTGCAAGCTGTTGCTAAGAGTAGCGGCGCTGGTGGTGGTGATTGTGGTATTGCCTTGAGTTTTGATGAGCAATCAACTGAAACCCTAAAAAACCGTTGGGCCGATCTGGGGATTGAGCTCTTATACCAAGAAAGGATAGGACATGACGACAAATCGTAAGGATGAGCATATCCGCTATGCCCTTGAGCAGAAAAGTTCCTATAATAGCTTTGATGAGGTGGAGTTGATTCATTCTTCCTTGCCTCTTTACGACCTGGATGAAATCAATCTGTCTACAGAGTTTGCTGGTCGAAAGTGGGACTTTCCTTTTTATATCAATGCCATGACAGGTGGGAGTGAAAAAGGTAAAGAAATCAATCAAAAACTAGCTCAGGTGGCGGAATCCTGTGGTATTTTATTTGTAACGGGTTCTTATAGCGCAGCCCTCAAAAATCCAGCAGATGACTCTTTTTCTGTCAGGTCTAGTCATCCAAATCTTCTCCTTGGTACTAATATTGGATTAGACAAACCTGTTGAGTTCGGTCTTCAGACTGTAGAAGAGATGAAACCTCTCCTCCTGCAGGTGCATGTTAATGTCATGCAGGAATTACTCATGCCAGAGGGAGAAAGGAAGTTCAGAAGCTGGCAATCGAATCTGGCAGACTATAGTAAGCAAATCCCCGTTCCGATTGTCCTCAAGGAAGTTGGCTTTGGAATGGATGTGAAGACCATCGAAAGAGCCTATGAACTGGGCGTTCGTACAGTGGACCTATCAGGTCGTGGTGGTACCAGCTTTGCCTATATTGAAAACCGTCGCAGTGGCCAGCGTGAGTACCTCAATCAATGGGGTCAGTCCACCATGCAGGCCCTTCTCAATGCCCAAGAATGGAAAGACAAGGTCGAACTCTTGGTCAGTGGAGGCGTTCGGAATCCGCTGGATATGATTAAGTGCTTGGTCTTTGGTGCCAAAGCCGTGGGACTGTCTCGAACAGTTCTGGAGTTGGTTGAAACCTATTCAGTTGAAGAAGTGATTGGTATTGTCCAAGGCTGGAAAGACGATCTGCGTTTGATTATGTGTGCTCTTAATTGTGCCACCATAGCAGATCTGCAAAAAGTAGACTATCTTCTTTATGGAAAATTAAAAGAAGCAAAAGATTAGATGAAAAAGGCGTAACCACCGCCTTTTTTCCATCCTCAGACCGAGGTGACTTTTTTGAATTGTGATAAAATAGAAGGGAGAGGATGCACCTATGAGAAAATTTAAAATCTTTTTATTTATCGAAGCATGTCTTTTGACAGGAGCTCTGATTTTGATGGTATCAGAGCATTTTTCGCGTTTTCTGCTGATTTTATTCCTCTTTTTGCTTTTGATTCGCTATTACACTGGTAAAGAGGGCAATAATCTTCTTTTAGTGGTGGCAACCATTCTCTTCTTTTTCATCGTCATGCTCAATCCCTTTGTGATTCTAGCTATTTTTGTTGCGGTCATCTATAGCCTCTTTCTTCTTTATCCGATGATGAACCAGGAAAAAGAGCAGACCAATTTGGTTTTTGAAGAGGTGGTAACGGTTAAGAAGGAGAAAAATCGTTGGTTTGGCAATCTCCATCATTTTTCAAGCTACCAGACTTGCAAGTTTGATGATATCAATCTCTTTCGTCTTATGGGCAAGGATACCATTCATTTGGAGAGGGTCATCCTAACCAATCACGATAATGTCATTATCCTCAGAAAGATGGTAGGCACGACCAAAATCATTGTGCCTGTAGATGTAGAAGTCAGTCTCAGCGTTAACTGTCTCTATGGTGATTTGACTTTTTTCAACCAGCCCAAGCGAGCTCTCCGAAATGAACACTATCATCAAGAAACAAGAGACTATCTTAAGAGTAACAAGAGTGTCAAAATTTTCTTGACCACTATGATTGGGGATGTGGAGGTGATCAGAGGATGAAAAAACAAGCCTATGTAATGATTGCTCTCACCTCCATCCTGTTTGTCTTATTTTTCTCTCACAGCTTATTGGAAATTCTTGATTTTGACTGGTCTATTTTCCTGCACGATGTCGAAAAAACAGAAAAATTTGTCTTTTTGTTGTTGGTGTTCAGCATGTCCATGACCTTTCTCTTAGCCCTGTTTTGGCGAGGTGTAGAAGAGCTTTCTCTAAGCAAAATGCAGGCTAATCTCAAGCGTTTATTGGCAGGGCAAGAAGTGGTTCAGCTTGCAGATCCAGATTTGGATGCCAGTTTCAAGTCCTTGTCAGGTAAACTTAACCTTCTGACAGAGGCTCTTCAAAAAGCTGAAAATCACAGTCTTGCTCAGGAAGAGGGAATCATCGAGAAAGAACGGAAGCGGATTGCTCGGGATTTGCACGATACCGTCAGTCAGGAGTTGTTTGCGGCTCACATGATTTTGTCAGGTGTCAGCCAGCAGGCTTTGAAATTGGATAGAGAAAAGATGCAGACCCAGTTGCAGAGTGTCACAGCTATTTTAGAAACAGCCCAGAAGGATTTGCGGGTTTTGCTCTTGCATTTGCGACCAGTTGAACTGGAGCAGAAGAGTCTGGTTGAGGGAATCCAAATCCTCTTAAAAGAGCTTGAGGACAAGAGTGATCTCAAGGTTGCTTTCAAGCAAAATGTAATGAAATTACCTAAGAAAATTGAGGAGCATATCTTCCGTATCCTGCAAGAGTTGATCAGCAATACCCTACGCCATGCCCAGGCATCTTGCTTAGATGTCTATCTCTATCAGACAGATGTTGAATTGCAGCTGAAAGTGGTGGACAATGGGATTGGTTTCCAGCTGGGGAGTCTAGACGACTTGAGTTATGGACTCCGCAATATCAAGGAGCGGGTTGAAGATATGGCAGGGACGGTTCAGTTATTAACAGCTCCCAAGCAAGGGCTGGCAGTTGATATCCGTATTCCCTTGATTGATAAGGAATGATAGAGGAGTAAAGATGAAAATTTTACTAGTAGATGATCATGAAATGGTTCGATTGGGCTTGAAAAGCTACTTTGACCTCCAAGACGATGTAGAAGTTGTGGGTGAGGCGGCAAACGGGTCTCAAGGTATTGACTTGGCCTTGGAATTACGTCCAGATGTCATTGTCATGGATATTGTCATGCCTGAGATGAATGGGATTGACGCGACCTTGGCCCTCCTCAAAGAATGGCCTGAAGCCAAGATTTTGATTGTGACTTCGTACTTGGACAATGAAAAAATCATGCCTGTCTTAAATGCAGGTGCTCGGGGCTATATGCTCAAGACTTCTAGTGCAGACGAACTACTCCATGCCGTCCGTAAGGTGGCTGATGGGGAGTTAGCCATTGAGCAAGAGGTCAGCAAGAAGGTCGAATACCACCGCAATCATATGGAACTTCATGAAGAATTGACTGCGCGTGAGCGAGATGTACTACAACTCATCGCCAAGGGCTACGAAAATCAGCGTATCGCAGACGAACTCTTTATCTCTCTCAAGACGGTCAAGACCCACGTGTCCAATATCCTAGCCAAACTTGAAGTCAGCGATCGTACCCAGGCTGCAGTCTATGCTTTTCAGCACCACTTAGTGGAGCATGAAGAGTTTTAGTAGTTATATAAAATAATGTTGGAGAAATGATTTGATTTAGTATCAAAGAAGCGAGTAAGTGCCTCTAGTGTGATAAAATATTTTTTTCACAATATTTTTATGTTATTTGTTGACATTCATTTTATAGGGGAGTAGAATAGAGTTATAAATAGATAAAATAATATATTGACTATAAAAAAGATTGATATAAACTCAAAAGGAGGTTAAAATCATTTCCCTGTAAATTATTAAAATAAGGTCACTAGAACGTTAAGAAATTTTGAAGAAAGGATTTTTGTCATGAAAAAATATATTACTTATGCAGTTTTATTACTTACTTCAGGAGCTTTGTTATCAACTACTTATGTAGTTAGTGCAGAAACTACAACGTCTACCACTAAAGTGACTACATCACAAGCAACTTCACAGTATACAAGCGAGAAAGAAGCAATTGATCAACTTGTTAAAGAAGGTAAAATTAAGGTTGAAGATGCAGAAAAAGTTAAGTTGGTAGGATTTTCTCCTAGAGAATTAACACAAGTAGAAGGCAATCAAGAAAAAATAGCATTTAATCAAAATAGAGATGATAAAGGAACCTGGATGAAAACAGATGGCCGCTGGTGGTTCAAATATACTTCAGGTGGGTATGCTAAACATTGGGAATTGTTAGATGAGAAATGGTATTATTTTGATGATCAAGGTTGGATGAAATCAAATGAGTGGATTAACCCAGATGGTAATTGGTACTATCTTTCAAATGATGGTTCCATACTAACTGATTATAATAGAGTTAATGGAAAACCTTATTTCTTTAGATCTAACGGTGTTTGCGTAGAAAATAAAGGTCAGGCAATTGCTGAATATGCAGAGACATTTGTAGATAAAATCCCATATATTGGGGGTTGGGCAGACTTGAATAAGGGTGTAGATTGCTCAGGATTTACATATGCCATATATAAAAATTTTGACATTGATTTAGGAACTGATACTAGATCTCAATTTAAGCAAGGAATTGATGTAACTGGTAGTGAAAAACCTGGAGATTTAATTTTCTTTAATAATCTTGCGCATGTGGGAATTAATATTGGCGGTAACCAAGTGGTTCACGCAAATTCTGAAAGAAAATTTGTAAACATAACTAACAATGAATACATTGGATCCATTGACGGAGCTAGACGAGTTTGGTAACAATAAAATTTAAATGTCATAAATAATTTGTTACTAATTGGAGGAAATGGCTATGAAAAAATATAAACTACTTACACTTGGTTTGCTTGCAGGTGCTGGTCTACTATTGTCTATCAATCAAGTACAGGCTGCAGATACTTGGGTTAAAAATGGTGCTGACTGGAATCTTTCACAAGATGGCAGTCTCGCTAAAAACAAATGGGTACAAAACGCTGGCTCTTGGTATCACTTCGATAGCACTGGTAATATGCAGACAGGCTGGCTCAAGGAAGGAAATACATGGTATTCACTAGCAGATAGTGGCGCTATGCGTACTGGCTGGTACAAGGAAGGTAGCACCTGGTACTCACTAGCAGATAGTGGCGCCATGCGTACAGGTTGGTACAAAGAAGGATCAACTTGGTACTACCTAAAAGACAGTGGCGCTATGGCAACAGGATGGACTACTGCAAATGGTCAATGGTCTTACTTTGAAAACTCAGGTGCTATGGTCGCAGATAGAGCTGTTCCAGCCAGTGATGGGGAAAGTTATGTCATTGGTAAGGATGGTTATATGTTAACCAGACTTCCAAGTGAAGTTGAACAAGATCCTTTTGATGATACAGTTATTACAGATATCGTTACTTTGTCTGATGGTTATGACTATCACCTTGTTCATAAGAAAGATGGAGTTGTTATCGAAAAGAATGCCTGGTATATCAAACCTATTGTTGAACGTTTTTCTTATCAAAAGATTGGCGATATAAAACTAAATACTTTAGATGCAATTACTGATAATAAAAAACCTGGGGAAGAAATTGATCCTAAAGCTGTCATAAAGAATTTCCAAAACTTACCAAATAAGTATTACTTTGGAGCAGATGGACGTAAGGTTGCGAATCTACCAGAATTCACTACTCACTTCCCTATTCAAAAAGTTGGATCTGAACTTTATCTTAGAAATTCAAGTCCAGTTATTAGTCTAGAATCATCTGGATTTACAATTAATGACAATAAACTTTATCTAAGAGATGTCAATGATCATAATGGTAAACTTGTAACTGGATATTTCACAATGTTTATGGACGGATTATTATATAAAGATCACCATATTTTGGGCTATGCAGATGAATCTGGTGAAATCGTGAAGATGAAAGTTTTGCCTAATGATTTCCGTGGTCATATTGAAAAAGGATTTTCCGGTTTTTATGGAGAAACTGTTCGATACGACGGTTCAACAGGCAATGTTTCTGTTGTGAAATAAGAAAAACGAATCGCCTAATGAGGGATGTGTGGGCGATTCGTTTTTTACTGTAATCAGCCATCACTAAACATCTTTTATAAAATTATATTCGAAACCTAAAGAAAACCAAGAAGAAACCATACTTCCAGCGTCATTGAAAAGCGCATTCATTACTTGAAAAAAGTCGTCCATTTATGTTATAATAGACTGTATTTAAAAAATTTTAAGGAGAAATGACAGAATGTCTGTATCATTTGAAAACAAAGAAACAAACCGTGGTGTCTTGACTTTCACTATCTCTCAAGACCAAATCAAACCAGAATTGGACCGTGTCTTCAACTCAGTGAAGAAATCTCTTAATGTTCCAGGTTTCCGTAAAGGTCACCTTCCACGTCCTATCTTCGACAAAAAATTTGGTGAAGAGTCACTTTACCAAGACGTTATGAATGCTCTTTTGCCAAATGCTTATGAAGCAGCTGTAAAAGAAGCTGGTCTTGAAGTCGTTGCTCAACCAAAAATTGACGTAACTTCAATGGAAAAAGGTCAAGACTGGGTTATCACTGCTGAAGTTGTTACAAAACCTGAAGTAAAATTGGGTGACTACAAAAACCTTGAAGTATCAGTTGATCTAGAAAAAGAAGTAACTGACGCTGACGTTGAAGAGCGTATCGAACGCGAACGTAACAACTTGGCTGAATTGGTTATCAAAGAAGCTGCTGCTGAAAACGGCGACACTGTTGTCATCGACTTTGTTGGTTCTATCGATGGTGTTGAATTTGATGGCGGAAAAGGTGAAAACTTCTCACTTGGACTTGGTTCAGGTCAATTCATCCCTGGTTTTGAAGACCAATTGGTAGGTCACTCAGCTGGTGAAACTGTTGATGTAGTTGTAACATTCCCAGAAGACTACCAAGCAGAAGACCTTGCAGGTAAAGAAGCTAAATTCGTAACAACTATCCACGAAGTAAAAGCTAAAGAAGTTCCAGCTCTTGACGATGAGCTTGCAAAAGACATCGACGAAGAAGTTGAAACACTTGCTGAATTGAAAGAAAAATACCGTAACGAATTGGTTGCTGCTAAAGAAGAAGCTTACAAAGATGCAGTTGAAGGTGCAGCAATCGATAAAGCTGTAGAAAACGCTGAAATCGTAGAACTTCCAGAAGAAATGATCCACGAAGAAGTTCACCGTTCAGTAAATGAATTCCTTGGAAACTTGCAACGTCAAGGTATCAATCCTGACATGTACTTCCAAATCACTGGAACTACTCAAGAAGACCTTCACAAACAATACGAGGGAGAAGCTGAGTCACGTACTAAGACTAACCTTGTTATCGAAGCAGTTGCCAAAGCTGAAGGATTTGATGCTTCAGAAGAAGAAATCCAAAAAGAAATCGAGCAACTAGCAACGGACTACAACATGGAAGTTGCTCAAGTACAAAGTTTGCTTTCAGCTGATATGTTGAAACACGATATCACAATCAAAAAAGCTGTTGAGTTGATTACAAGCACAGCAACAGTAAAATAATCTTAATAAAATAAAATCCCACCTGAATTGGTGGGTTTTCTTGTGCATTATTTTCCAAAAATCTCTTTGAGGTCTGCTTCTGTAATCCCAATCATGGCTGGGATGCTGTCCCAGTTTTCTTCGGTTAAGATGTAGGATGGTTCAGAAGCGCTTGATGTGGCAGTTTCAGAGACCGCTGGTTGCTTTTCTTCAATATTTTCAATTAAATCATTGAAGCGTTCAATCAGATAGGTTTTTCGGGCGGTTCCGATGTGCTGGGTAGCATAGTCGAAGGCCTGTAATTCACCTAGTAAGATGAGTTTGCTTTTGGCGCGTGTAATGGCTGTGTAGATGAGATTGCGCTCCAGCATACGCCTACTAGCACTAGTGATAGGTAGGATGACAACAGGGAACTCACTTCCCTGTGATTTATGGATACTCATAGCATAGGCCAGGAGAATCTTGTACCATTCGTTACGTGGGTAAGAGATCTCGTTGCCATCAAAATCAATGACAATCTCGTCTTGTTTCGACTCTGTGTATTTACCAGGAATCAGGTCTGTGATGGCTCCTAAATCTCCATTAAAGACATTGATTTCAGCATCGTTGACCAAATGAATGACCTTGTCGCCCTTACGATAGTGGCACTGGGGAGCTTCAAAACTGAGTTGATTTTTTTGTGGTGGATTGAGCAGATCTTGCATGAGCTGGTTGATGGCATCAATCCCTGCCGTCCCTCGGTACATGGGAGCCAGAACTTGGATATCACGGGCAGGAATACCACTTCTGAGGGCAGCGCCTAAGATCTTTTCAATGGTAGCAGGAATATGACCACTAGCAATTTCAAAGTAGGAACGATCTGCTTTTTTCTGGGTGAAATCAGCTGGCAAGATACCCTGTCGAATCTGACTAGCTAGGGTAACGATGGTTGATTCTTCGCTTTGCCGGTAAATTTTTTCCAAGCGAGTCTGAGGAATCAGGGGAATATGAAGCAGATCCGCTAGAACCTGTCCAGGGCTGACAGACGGTAGCTGATCGCTATCTCCCACGATGAGAATTTTACTGTTAGAAGAGATGTTGGAGAAGAGTTGATTGGCCAGCCAAGTATCCACCATGGAGAATTCATCTACGATGATAAAGTCGGCATCCAGATAATCTTCCAGATGACTGGTATCATCGTCACCTGTCATTCCCAAGTGGCGGTGTATGGTCGCGCTAGGCAGGCCTGTCAATTCATTCATGCGCCGAGCGGCTCGTCCAGTTGGAGCAGCAAGAAGAATGGGCAAATTGCTTTTTTTCCTGATGTCAAGTTCTTCTAAAAGGGCATAAACAGCGATGATACCATTGATAACAGTCGTCTTACCAGTACCAGGTCCACCTGTCAGGATAAAGACCTTGTTCTGGATAGCATCACAGATAGCTTGTTTTTGAATGCTATCATACTCAATCTCCAGATCTTCTTCGACAGTAGCGATATGTTTTTGAATGGTTTCTAGATCATGGCTCTTCTGTTTTCCTTTTTCAAGGATACGAACCAAGTGACTGCGGATGCCTTCCTCAGCGAAGAAGAGGCTGTTGTCAAAAATCTTGGTATCAATCTGCTGAACCTTGTCTTCTTCGATCAGGTAGGAGAGCTCTTGGGCAACTTGGCTGGGATCCAGTTCCACGGGACGAGAAGACTCAAGGAGAGTAAGGGTTTGTTCCAGCAAATCCCGTGCTTCAACATAGGTGTCCCCTGTTTCCATACAGGCCTGAAAAAGACTGTGAACTAGACCGGCGCGGAAACGTTCAGGAGCCTGACTTTCGATGCCTAGTTCTTCCGCTAATTGGTCAGCAATGGTAAAGCCCAAACCCTTGATATCCTCAACCAGCTGGTAGGGATAATTTTCAACCACATCAAGGGTTTCTTCCTTGTAAAAGTCTTGAATTTGAAAGGCTAGTTTATTGGGAATGCCGTAGTTGGCTAGTTTAGCCAAGACCATCTCCGTTCCGTAGTTGAGACGAAGAGTGGAGACGAAAGCCTCGCGATTTTTGGCAGAGAGTCCTGCAATGCCTTCTAGCTTTTCTGGGTGTTGCAGAATTTCGTCAATGGTATTGTCACCATAGGTATCCACTATTTTCTGAGCTGTCTTGAGACCAATTCCCTTGAAATGGCTACTTGAAAAGTATTTAACCAAGCCCTTGCTAGTTGGTTTTGCGCGTTCATAACGGCTGATTTGCAGTTGTTTCCCATACTTGGAGTGCTGGACAATTTGTCCCCAAAAAGTATAGTCTTCTCCCTCAATCACGTCAGCCATGGTACCCGTGACAATGATTTCAAAATCATCAAAATCCTCTGCGTCCGTATCGTCGATTTCTAGGAGGAGGATGCGATAAAAATTGCTGGGATTTTCAAAAATAATCCGTTCAATGGTTCCTGAAAAATAAACTTCCATAAAATTCCTTTGTATGAATAGGTGAGAGTTGGGGGTGTTTTTATTATAGTCAATAAACAATCACTTCTCACGATAGAAGAAGAGGCTGAGATTCTTGATTCTCGGCCTCTTAGGTCTCTTAAAATGTTCCGATACGGGTGATTGGCCAGAAGCGGAATTTAGCTTCCCCTGTGATATCTTTTGCTTTAAAGGTACCTACGTGGCGGCTGTCGCTCGAAACCAAGCGGTCGTCTCCGAGGAGAAGGTATTCTCCTTCTGGAACAGTAAAGCTAAAGTTGGTGTTGTAGTTGACATCGACTGTGAAGGCTTGGGCTTTTTCAGCAATACTTCTAAAGAAAGTTCCTTTATTTCCTTCAAACCCCTTGCCTGAATAGGTGCTTTGGAGTTTGTCATCCTTGAAGCGTTTGATGTAGTCAGCTAGGTAAGGTTCATCTGTCTCTTTGTCATTGATGTAAAGTTTATCATTTTCGTAACGGATGGTATCGCCAGGCATTCCGATCACGCGCTTGACGATGTCCTTATTGCCATCTTCCTCATGGGCCACCACGATATCAAAACGGTCAATAGGGAGGTGCTTGACAACAAAGAGGATTTCACCATCCGCCAGGGTAGGATCCATGGAATGCCCTTCTACTCGGACATTACTCCAAAAAAAGATACGGCTCAAAGCTAGTAATGACAGAATCAGGAGGAACAATCCCCACTCTTTTAAGAAATTTTTAAATGAATTCATAACTTACCTTTCTAAGCGTTTTTTCGCTTTTTCAGTATTTTTAAAGTGTAGCTTGGCGCAGAAGCTGAGTCCCTGCATACCATAGGCTTGCAAAATCTGGCTAGCCACCTTATCAGAAGCCGTTCCAGCTCCACTTGGAAGCTGATAACCCAGTTCTCGTCCTAGATTTTCAAGGTTTTCTAGAAAGAGATCACGCGCAATGATAGAAGAAACTGCGACAGCCAAGTATTTGCCCTCAGCCTTTTCTTCTAAGCTGATAGGGTTGCTGAAACGATTGGCCTCTCGTGCCAAGTACTTGTCATAATTTTTAGCACTGGTAAAGGCATCAACCACAATTTTCTCAGGCTGAATGCCTTTTTGAAGGAGGAGATAGATAGCCTGATTATGGAGGGCGACCTTAACCGAAACAGCGTTGTAGCGGTCTCCAATGACTTCGTTGTACTTGCTTGGTGAGAGAAGCAGTGCCTGGTGCTGGATTTTTTCTTTGAGGATAGGGGCAATCTGTCGGATTTTTTGGTCGGTCAGAGTCTTGGAATCTCCCACACCGAGATTTCGCAAGAAGTCATGCTGGTCAGGTGTGACAAATGAAGCCACAACTGCAAGTCCACCAAAGTAGGAACCATTTCCCACCTCATCTGTCCCAATTAAAGGAAGATTTTGTCCGCTGTTTTCCTCTACAACTTGATAGCCAAAGAAACTGGCGTACTTCTCAGCCCCTTCACCCTGAAGCAAGACCTTTCCAGAAGTATAGATAGAAACCGTTGCTTGAGGTAGTCTCAAAAAGTAGCGGATATAGGGATTATTGCTGGGAGCCAGACTAGTTTGGTAGTGTTCAAGAAAAGCCTGAATCTCCTTTTCACTTGGTGTGAGTGTTATACTTGCCATAGTTTCTATTGTACCATAAAAGCAGGCAAATTTGTAAAAACTGACAAAATTAGCGAATTTTGGTATAATATCGTGAGGTGAATTTTATGGCAAATCTAAATCGATTCAAATTTACATTCGGGAAAAAATCATTAACCTTGACAAGCGAACATGATAACCTCTTTATGGAGGAAATCGCTAAGGTTGCGACAGAAAAATACCAAGCAATTAAAGAACAAATGCCAAGTGCAGACGATGAAACAATCGCTCTTTTGTTGGCAGTCAACTGTTTGTCAACTCAACTCAGTCGTGAGATTGAATTTGACGATAAGGAGCAAGAGCTAGAAGAACTCCGTCACAAGCTCGTGACTTGCAAGCAAGAACAGAGCAAGATTGAGGATTCCTTATGATTTCACTCCTTCTTCTATTGGTCTTGGCTTGGGGATTTTATATCGGCTATCGGAGAGGCCTGCTCTTACAGGTCTATTACCTGATTTCAGCCATGGCATCGGCTTTTATGGCTGGCCAGTTTTACAAGGGGCTTGGAGAACAATTCCATTTATTACTCCCTTATGCAAATCCGCAGGAAGGTCAGGGGACTTTCTTTTTCCCATCGGATCAACTCTTTCAGCTGGATAAGGTCTTTTATGCAGGTATCGGCTACTTGCTTGTGTTTGGGATTGTCTATAGCATCGGTCGTTTGCTTGGTCTCCTTTTGCACTTACTTCCTAGTAAAAAACTGGGTGGCAAGTTGTTCCAAGTTTCAGCAGGTATCTTGTCCATGTTGGTGACCTTATTTGTCTTGCAAATGGCCTTGACCATCTTGGCGACCATCCCCATGGCAGCTATACAAAATCCTCTTGAAAAGAGTATTGTCGCAAAACATATTATCCAGAGCATACCAGTAACAACCAGTTGGCTCAAACAAATCTGGGTGACAAATTTAATCGGATAAAAAGGGCAGGAGTTTTCCTAGCCCTTTGTTTACAGATTTGACTAGAATCTATCAGAATGTAAAAAGCTAATACTCTTCGAAAATCTCTTCAAACCATGTCAGCTTCCATCTGCAACCTCAAAACAGTGTTTTGAGCAACCTGCGGCTAGCTTCCTAGTTTGCTCTTTGATTTTCATTGAGTATCATACACCTAGACATTCAAAGACAAGGAAATAACGATGAACAAGAAAATATTAGAAACATTAGAGTTCAATAAGGTCAAGGCCTTGTTTGAACCCCATTTGTTGACCGAGCAGGGCTTGGAGCAATTGAGACAGCTGGCTCCGACTGCCAAAGTAGATAAAATCAAACAGGCTTTTGCTGAGATGAAGGAAATGCAGGCTCTCTTTGTCGAGCAACCGCATTTTACTATTCTCGCAACTAAGGAAATTGCAGGAGTCTGCAAGCGGTTGGAGATGGGGGCAGACCTCAATATCGAGGAGTTCCTCCTCTTGAAGCGCGTGCTTCTTGCCAGCCGAGAACTGCAAAGTTTTTATTCCAATCTGGAAAATGTCAGCTTGGAAGAATTAGCCCTTTGGTTTGAGAAATTACATGATTTTCCGCAATTACAAGGAAATCTCCAAGCCTTTAATGATGCAGGTTTCATTGAAAATTTTGCCAGTGAAGAATTGGCTCGCATCCGTCGAAAAATCCATGATAGCGAGAGTCAGGTACGCGATGTCCTACAGGACCTGCTTAAGCAAAAAGGGCAGATGTTGACAGAAGGGATTATTGCCAGCAGGAATGGCCGTCAGGTTTTACCAGTCAAAAATACCTATCGCAATAAGATTGCAGGTGTCGTTCATGATATTTCTGCTAGTGGAAATACCGTCTATATCGAACCCCGTGAGGTGGTCAAACTGAGCGAAGAAATTGCTAGTTTGCGAGCAGATGAGCGCTATGAAATGCTTCGCATTCTCCAAGAAATCTCGGAGCGTGCCCGCCCTCATGCGGCTGAGATTGCTAATGATGCTTGGATTATCGGCCATCTGGACTTGATTCGTGCCAAGGTCCGCTTTATTCAAGAAAGACAAGCAGTCGTACCTCGGCTGTCAGAAAATAAAGAGATTCAACTGCTCCATGTCTGCCATCCTCTGGTCAAAAATGCCGTTGCAAATGATGTCCACTTTAGCCAAGATTTAACAGTCATTGTCATTACAGGTCCCAATACTGGTGGTAAGACCATCATGCTTAAAACTCTAGGCTTGACACAGGTTATGGCCCAGTCTGGTTTGCCGATTTTAGCAGATAAGGGAAGTCGTGTTGGTATTTTTGAAGAAATTTTTGCTGATATTGGCGATGAGCAGTCTATTGAACAGAGCTTGTCTACCTTCTCTAGCCACATGACCAATATTGTGGATATTCTTGGCAAGGTCAATCAACATTCACTCTTACTCTTGGATGAGTTGGGAGCTGGTACAGACCCCCAAGAGGGAGCCGCCCTTGCCATGGCTATTCTGGAGGACCTTCGCCTGCGTCAAGTCAAGACCATGGCTACTACCCACTATCCCGAACTCAAGGCCTATGGTATCGAGACAGCCTTTGTGCAAAATGCCAGCATGGAGTTTGATACTGCAACTCTTCGCCCGACCTATCGCTTTATGCAGGGTGTTCCTGGCCGAAGCAATGCCTTTGAAATTGCCAAACGTTTAGGACTATCTGAAGTTATCGTAGGAGATGCCAGTCAGCAGGTCGATCAGGACAATGACGTCAACCGAATCATTGAACAACTGGAAGAGCAGACGCTGGAAAGCCGTAAACGATTGGACAATATCCGTGAGGTGGAGCAAGAAAATCTCAAGATGAACCGTGCTCTCAAAAAACTTTACAACGAACTCAATCGTGAAAAGGAAACCGAACTTAATAAGGCGCGTGAACAAGCTAGTGAGATTGTAGACATGGCCCTCAGCGAGAGTGATCAGATTCTCAAAAATCTCCATAGTAAATCTCAACTCAAACCCCATGAAATCATTGAAGCCAAGGCCAAGTTGAAAAAATTGGCTCCTGAAAAAGTAGATTTGTCAAAAAACAAGGTCCTTCAAAAGGCTAAGAAAAAACGAGCTCCAAAGGTGGGAGATGATATCGTGGTGCTCAGTTACGGACAGCGTGGTACCTTGACCAGTCAACTCAAGGACGGTCGCTGGGAAGCCCAAGTTGGCTTGATTAAGATGACCTTAGAAGAGAGAGAGTTCGATCTTGTTCAAGCCCAGCAAGAAAAGCAAGTCAAGAAGAAACAAGTCAATGTTGTGAAACGGACTTCTGGTCGTGGCCCACAAGCCAGACTGGACCTTCGAGGCAAACGCTATGAAGAGGCCATGAATGAGTTAGATGCCTTTATCGACCAAGCCTTGCTTAATAATATGGCTCAAGTTGATATCATCCATGGTATTGGAACAGGTGTCATCCGTGAAGGTGTCACCAAATACCTACAAAGAAACAAGCATGTCAAGAGTTTCGGCTATGCCCCACAAAATGCTGGAGGCAGTGGTGCGACTATTGTGACATTTAAAGGATAAGAAAAGCCTGAGGAAATATGTGGTTCCTCAAGCTTTTTATTTTTCTAGCCTAGACATCTAAAGGTTGTCCAGTGTGATTGAGTTGTGTGACAGTAACAAAGAAATCCTCTCTCATTCGAGTCAGAAGTTGATTTGGATAGACCTTTTCAAAGTTATCAAGACTGGCAAAGATATGCTTAGCAAGTTCTAGACCTCTGACATCGTCTTGTCTGAGAAAATTATTAGCCCGTTCCATGGAAAGACTAATCATCTCTGTCATCTTGGTGCTCAGTAGAGGGAAAGTATTAATCACTTCCAAGGTTTTCACAGCTAAGCTCTCAGCCTTATCATAGTAGCCATTGACAGAGTAATGCTTGATAGCAGTTCTTAAGCAGGCAATATAGTAGTCAGCAGTACGGATTGAATGGTATTCAGTCTGTTTTTTTAGAGTATCTAATAAGTGGTAGAGTCTGTAATCTAAAAATTCGATTGAAAAGTGAGGCAGGATAGATGAAAAGATATTCACTTCAATTTTATTCCAATCATCCAATTCACTAAGATAGTTCTTGATATATTCTAGTTCTTGATAATCTTTTGGAGTCAGAAAAGAATCGCCGATGATGTTTGCGATAGCAAATTTATTGACTACACGATTGGCAATCACATAGTGTTCAGCTATTCCAGGATTTTTCAAGGGTTGATTAATCAAGCTAAGGATCTTTTTAAATTCACGCTTATAGGCCAAATCAGCAACTTGAGCCTGCAATTTATGAAATTCCGTTGGGAACATCTGTGTTTTGAGACTATCAAAGGTCTCTTTATCAATTCCAATATTAGACAGAATCTCTTCAAATTTTTGAATGGTTATCCGAGATTTCCCTTGCTCAAACTGACGTAAAAAATGAGGAGTCACTGTAGTCCCAGCAGCTTCCTTTTGTGTAAACCCTCTTTCCTCACGGATGGCCTTATAGACTAAACCATAAATACTTTCATCTTGCATCCTAAATCTCCTCAAGTCCTTTTTTTCATTCTATCATAATTCTACCAGTTTTTAAGGGAATTTTTAGAAAAAAGTAATTATAGTTACGCTTTTTCCGGGGGGGGGGGAATTGTTCAATAAAGGTAAATATAAATACGCTTTTCGTAAATAAGGTAAATAGCATGCTATACTGTAACCGTAAACAATAAAAATTTAAAGGAGATTTTTGATGATGAAGTCAAAAACAGTTTTAGTAACCAGCCTAGTGACTGCAACATTTGGATTGGTCTCTCTTGTGGACACAGCAGGAGTTCTATTTTTTTCAGCACAAACGGTGCAGGCTGACACAACTCAGGCTTCTCTTGATGTAAAAGCAGAGGTGCTTGGGGATAAGCATCTTGTCTTAAAAATTAAGGCGACTTCTTTTTTGGAAGAGCCTGAAGATATCGTTCCCACGTTATTTAGTGCCGATACACATGAACAAGTTTGGGACTATAGAGGTCCAGAATTTGGTGAAGTGAGCAAAGAGAAAGGGCTTGAGAAAGATTTTTATTATGTACCTTCTAAGCATGTAAGTGTTAATAAGTTTGAAAAGTTACCAGATGGGAAGTATTACTTTGAATTTCGCCATCAGTATCTAAGGGGTCAAAAGTTTTTAGGAAGGTCAAATCTTATTACTGTTAAAGATGGAAAATATGTAAAAGATGAAGCAAGTTTAACTACACAGCCAGCAGAGAGTTCTAAGGTAGCAGAGAGTTCTAAGCCAGTAGAGAATTCTAAACTGGTTGATAATGCACAAGCTGTAGAAAGTACAAGATCAGTTGGAAATTCTAAAACTAATCAAAGTCCAAAATCAACTTCTAATAGGGTTCAATCTGGTTGGTCAGGTTCATCCTACTACCAGAATGGCACTAAAGTCACTAGTAAGTGGATTTTCGATAAAAACTATAATTCCTACTTCTACCTAGATGCTTCAGGTAACTTTGTCCAAAATTCTTGGGTAGGAAACTATTACCTTAAATCAGGTGGTTACATGGCTAAGAGTGAGTGGATTTTTGATAAGAACTATGGTGCCTACTATTATCTAACGTCTGAGGGAAGCTATTCTTACAGTACTTGGGTTGATAGTTATTATGTTAAATCAAATGGTAAGATGGCTACAAAAGAGTGGATTTTTGATAAGAACTATGATTCATACTACTACTTAACATCAGAAGGAAGCTATGCTCGTAACACATGGGTAGGTGACTACTATCTCAAATCAAATGGTAAGATGGCAGTCAACGAACGTACCCCAGATGGTTATCAAGTGGATGAATCAGGTAAGTGGATTAAATAAAAAACTATAACATGGAGGAAAATAACATGAACAAAAAGAAATTATTAGTATGTGCTTTGGCACTTTCAACAGTCGGAGTATTGTCAACAATTGACACAGCAGGAGTTCTCCCTTTTTCAGCACAAACAGTGCATGCAGAAATTACCAAAATTGAAAATCATAAGGTGGACTATAAAATTACACCAGGTTCAGAAAATAAAAGTATCTATGTGGATATGACTGTTGAAAATGTACCTGTAAAATATTCTGTATATATATATGCAGATATTGTAAATGCAAAGACAGGTCAAATCCCTAGAAAAGATACTTTCAATCAAGGAGTTGATAAATCATCTGTTCCGATTACAAAGCAAGATTGGACTAATTTTGCAAATGTTCCAGATGGTGAATATTACTTACAATTTCATGGAGAAAGTAAAGAAGGAGATACCTTGCATAAGTTTAGTGGTAGATCAGCAACATTCACTGTTAAAGATCAAAAATATGTCAATCCTCTAGACTCTTCAACTCCTAAAGAAACAGAAAAACCAAAACCAACTGAAGCTCCAAAACAAGCTACTAACTCTACCTCAGGTCAAACTGGATGGTCAGGTTCTTCTTACTATCAAGCTGGTGTGAAAGTAGTGAATCAATGGATTTTTGATGTTCAGTACAATTCTTACTTCTACTTAAATGCTTCAGGTAACTTTGTTCAGAATGCTTGGGCTGGAAGTTATTACCTCAAGTCAGGTGGCTATATGGCTAAGAGCGAGTGGATTTATGACAATAACTATCAATCATACTATTACTTGACAGCAGAGGGTAGCTATGCACGTAATACCTGGGCTGGAAGTTACTACCTTAAATCAGATGGTAAAATGGCTAAGAGTGAGTGGATCTATGATAGTAGCTACAGTTCTTACTATTACCTAACATCAGAAGGAAGCTATGCTCGTAATACATGGGTAGGTGACTACTACCTCAAATCAGATGGTAAGATGGCAGTCAACGAACGTACCCCAGATGGTTACCAAGTAGATAGTTCAGGTAAGTGGGTTAAATAAAATAAAAATAGTGAAAGGAATTAGCACAGGCTGGTTCCTTTCTCTTAGATAAGGGAGTAATATGAAAAAGTTTTTATTAGCCACAACACTTTTACTGATACTAGTTCTAGGAGGCTGTCAGTATCTACCTTGGAACAAAACTATTGAACCAGTATCCGAGGAAGTAGCAAGTCCAGAGATAGATTACAGTTACTATAATAAAGTTTTGGATGACTATGAAAAAGTAGCGAAAGGCACCTTGCCAACAGGTATGGATGTCAATCCTCTGGCTAGTCAAGTGAAGTCTTCTCAAGGTTTTTACACAGATGTAGTTTACCACAAGACAGATTTGAATAACGACGGA
The DNA here is from genome assembly GCF_963516575.1 of uncultured Streptococcus sp. Classification (GTDB taxonomy): domain Bacteria; phylum Bacillota; class Bacilli; order Lactobacillales; family Streptococcaceae; genus Streptococcus. Next base: position 24,086 of record NZ_CAUQCP010000009.1, on the reverse strand, counting down.
GTAGATGAACTCTTGCTTGCTCTTGAAATGAAGAGTGGCGAAAAGAGTTTGCTTGATATCCGTACGCTGAAAGACGAAAAGGTGATTCGTTTGACCAATCAAGAAAATCGTTTAGACCAGATTGGTGAAAGAATGACAGTCGGTATCTTGCCAGATAATTCTCTGCTCTATCGTGGGGCTGGTACAGCAACGAGTCACATCTATGCTCACTACCAATTTAGTGAAGATGGGCAGTCTTTGGTAAAGGCTAAGGAAGCTCAAGAACTAGCGGATCTTGGGGTCGGTTCGCCCATTTCTCTAGAGACTCTGAGTTGGAAGTCAGTTTCAGATAAGCTTCCTAGCGGGAGCAGTGCAGACAAAGGGACAGAGAAAACTAAACCAACCGTAGATTACAGTCCTTATAATAGTATTTTGAAGGATTATGAATTTATTTTAGACCATAAGTCAGAGGTAAAGGATACTATCAATCTAACTGCTAATATCTATGCAGGGATGGCAGAACGCAGTCAAGCCTTTACCTATGCAATGGTTGATATGGATAAAAATGGCATTGATGAATTGATTGTCTCTTCGAAAAATGGTAGTGAGATTTTAGATATTTTTACACTCAAAGATCAGAAAGTTATTCGCCTCACCAATGCTGAAAATAAAATGCAGATGCTTGGAACACGCTTTAAGGCCTATCTCCTAGAGGATGGGAAGCTTTATACCCAGTGGAATCCGTTCGCAGGAGATCCACAGACCATTCATACCATTTGGAAATTGAACAGTAGTGGGGACAAACTAGAGAAGGTTAAAGAAGCCAAGACAGAGGATGAAATCAGTCCTGGTGCTCGAATGAATCTATCTAGTCTGACTTGGAAATCTGTAACAGAAAAATTTGCTGCAATAGCCTCTTCATCAAATCAAAATACTTCTGGGAAAATGGACATTAATGCCATAAAAAATGGGGATTTTTCTAGTATTGAGGGAAAATGGAGTAATGGTTACGGAGGAGAAGACTTAGTCTTTAGTAAAGATGACTTGATAGCGCCAGAGGGATTTAAAGTTGACCTTGCAGAATCAGAATTTGTAAATGGTTTTTTACGAGCTCGCTACTCAGGTCCATCTTTTGGAGTCTTTATTCAATTCATACCAGCAGGTGTTAGAATACCTGATGAGACATCAATGGATGGATTAATATCAGACGCTTCGGATATTAGTAAAGATAGAATTCTCTATCGTGCTTCATTTCCAGTACATAATAATCCAGAACAATTCTTATATCGTGTAGACTAGGAGTGAAACAGATTCATTTAATTAACAGCACCTCACGCACATGGGAATGCTCAATCTTTTTCTACAGAGTCAAATAAGATTTTCCCAAAACACATTGACAAAAGCCAACATTTTTTGTAAAATAAGAATCAATTAAATACCAACACCGAATGAAGTTTAATAGAAGTGGGGAATCGTTTGATTTTCCATGACTGTAAATGGACGGAACTCTGGAGAGACCGTAAAGGCACCGAAGGGGCAAGGCAGGCAACTGCTCAAACTCTCAGGTAAAAGGACAGAGCTAGGATAGACCGCTTTTTAGCATTTATCTAAGCATTCCAGAGTACATGTATCTTGCATGTGCTCTTTCTTTTGGGGTTGAAAAGATAGGAGAAGGAAATGTTAGAATTGCTTAAATCAATTGATGCTTTTGCTTGGGGCCCACCCCTCTTGATTTTATTAGTCGGAACAGGGATTTACCTAACTGCCCGTTTAGGACTTTTGCAGGTTTTGCGTCTCTCTAAAGCCTTTCAGCTTATTTTTATCAAGGATAAGGGGCAGGGGGATGTATCCAGTTTTGCAGCCTTGTGTACAGCCCTAGCAGCGACAGTTGGTACGGGAAATATTATCGGGGTGGCGACAGCTATCAAGATCGGTGGACCAGGAGCTCTCTTTTGGATGTGGATGGCGGCTTTCTTTGGAATGGCAACCAAGTATGCGGAAGGACTCTTGGCTATCAAATACAGGACTAAAGACGATAACGGTGCTGTTGCAGGAGGTCCAATGCACTATATTCTTCTAGGGATGGGAGAAAAGTGGCGACCACTTGCTATCTTCTTTGCTATCGCAGGTGTCTTAGTAGCTTTGTTGGGAATCGGAACCTTCACCCAAGTCAACTCGATTACAGAATCTATCCAAAATACAACGACTATTTCGCCAGCTATCACGGCTCTTGTTTTGTCTATCTTAGTAGCGATTGCTGTTTTTGGCGGACTCAAGTCTATTTCAAAGGTTTCGACAGCCGTTGTTCCTTTTATGGCTATCATCTATATTTTGGGAACACTTACAGTTATTTTCTTCAATATTGGCAAACTCCCTGCTACAATCGCTTTAATCTTGACATCAGCCTTTAGTCCTGTTGCTGCGGTAGGTGGATTTGCTGGTGCTAGCATTCGGATGGCTATCCAAAATGGTGTTGCGCGTGGTGTCTTTTCAAACGAATCTGGTCTAGGTTCTGCTCCCATTGCAGCTGCTGCGGCTAAGACAAATGAACCAGTAGAGCAAGGTTTGATTTCCATGACAGGAACCTTTATTGATACCCTCATCATTTGTACTCTGACTGGTTTGACCATCTTGGTAACTGGAGTATGGAATAGTGACTTGAATGGAGTGGCTTTGACTCAGTCAGCCTTCTCAACAGTCTTTTCACACTTTGGGCCTGCCCTCTTGACCATCTTCCTTGTACTTTTTGCCTTTACAACGATTCTAGGTTGGAACTATTATGGAGAACGCTGTTTCGAGTTCCTCTTTGGGGTTCGTTTTATCTGGCTCTACCGTGTGATTTTTGTGCTCATGGTCTTGCTGGGAGGATTTATCGAGTTGGATATGGTCTGGATTATTGCTGATATTGTCAACGCTTTAATGGCTCTGCCAAACTTGATTGCTCTCTTGGTTTTGTCACCAGTTGTTATTGCTGAGACTAAAAAGTATTTTAATAAATAATAGAATCACACATCGCGTGTGATTTTTTTGCTTTCATAAAAAATTTCTATCAGTGCAATTTAAAATATATATTATACACGGTATAGAATCTGTGATAGACTAGGTTTCAATAACATGAAAAGAGGTTTTATGATGACAACATTTACAATTCATACAGTAGAATCAGCACCAGCAGAAGTGAAAGAAGTTCTTGAAACAGTAGAAAAAGATAACAATGGCTATATTCCTAACCTAATCGGTCTCTTGGCTAATGCACCGACTGCTTTAGAGGCTTACCGTACTGTCGGAGCTATCAACCGTCGCAACAGCCTGACACCTGTTGAGCGCGAAGTAGTGCAAATCACGGCAGCTGTGACAAATGGTTGTGCCTTCTGCGTCGCAGGTCACACAGCCTTTTCAATTAAACAAATCCAGATGAACGATGACCTTCTTCAAGCCCTTCGCAATCGTACTCCAATTGAAACAGATCCTAAATTGGACACCCTAGCTAAGTTTACCTTGGCAGTTATCAATACCAAGGGTCGTGTAGGCGATGAAGCGCTTAGTGAATTTTTAGAAGTCGGTTATACCCAGCAAAATGCCTTGGATGTGGTTCTTGGTGTCAGCCTAGCAAGCCTCTGTAACTATGCCAACAATCTAGCCAATACACCAATTAACCCAGAATTGCAACCTTATGCTTAATTCATATCTGAGTAAAATGAAGTCTGAAATAATCGGACTTCGTTTTTTATCCCCTCATTTAAGCGCTTTTATGCTATACTGAAACTAACATGATTATTGGAGGTTAGTATGAAAAAACTCCCCTTAGTATTTTCTGGTTGTTTGCTAGGTTTGGCAGGAGCTGGAAATCTTATTTTAGATACGTTGCCAGTTCTGTCACATATACTGAGTTTATCAGGCTTGGTTTTATGGATTTACTTTCTAATTCTGCATCTCTTTAATTGGAAGGAAACTAAGCAAGAATTGACCAAGCCTCCTCTTTTGTCAGGAATGGCCACTTTTCCTATGGCTGGGATGATTTTATCTACCTATGTCTTTCGCGTCTTCCCTCATCTTCCTTTAGTAGCACAGGGTCTCTGGTGGTTTTCATTTCTCTTGGATTTGGCCTTGATTGCTGGTTTCACCATCAAGTTTGCCTGTCCAGGTCGAAGGGTTCATGCGACTCCAAGCTGGACGGTGCTTTATGTGGGGATAGCAGTAGCAGCCTTGACCTATCCTCTGGTAGGCATCATCGAAATTGCCTATGCGACCTTGAGTTTTGGATTTCTCTTGACCTTCTATCTCTACCCGCTTATTTATAGCGATTTAAAGAAACATCCACTCCCATTAGCCATGCTTGGACAAGAAGGGATTTACTGTGCTCCTTTCTCTCTACTCTTGGCTTCCCTGGTTCGGGTTGGAGGTTCCAGCCTACCGACTTGGCTCTTAATCGTTATGATTTTGTCTTCCCAATCCTTCTTTTTCTTTGTTTTGACTCGCCTGCCCAATATTTTAAAACAAGGCTTTCAACCAGCTTTCTCAGCCCTCACTTTCCCAACCATTATCACAGCTACCTCGCTCAAAATGGCTCAGGGAATCTTGAAACTTCCATTTCTGGATTATCTGGTACTGGCTGAAACAGCTATTTGCCTAATCATTTTGCTCTTTGTATTAGGCGCTTATCTGATTTGGTTACGAAAAAAGGTCTAGCTAGAAATAGCTAAACCTTATTTTTTATGGTTTGATGACTTCAGCTCCACCCATGTATGGACGAAGAACTTCAGGGATGGTCACAGAACCATCTGCGTTTTGATAGTTTTCAAGAATAGCAGCCACTGTACGTCCAACTGCAAGTCCAGAACCGTTCAAGGTATGGAGCAATTTAACCTTGCCATCAGCTTCATCACGGTAACGGATTTGGGCACGACGGGCTTGGAAATCTTCTGTGTTTGAACAGCTTGAGATTTCACGGTAATTGTTTTGCGCTGGAATCCAAACTTCCAAGTCGTAAGTCTTGGCAGCTGAGAAGCCCATATCTCCAGTAGAGAGCGCAACGACACGGTATGGAAGGTTCAGTTTTTGAAGAATGTTTTCAGCGTTGGCTGTCATTTTTTCCAATTCTTCGTAAGATTCTTCTGGTTTGGCAAATTTAACCATTTCAACCTTGTGGAATTGGTGCAAACGAATCAAGCCACGTGTATCACGACCAGCTGAACCAGCCTCAGAACGGAATGATGGGCTCATAGCAGTGAAGTAAATCGGCAGGTCTTTACCATCAAGGATTTCATCACGGTAGTAGTTTGTTAGAGGAACTTCAGCTGTAGGAATGAGGACATAATTGCTGTCGCTGAGTTCAAAAGTATCTTCCTTGAATTTTGGATATTGACCAGTACCAAACATAGAATCGTGGTTAACCATGTAAGGTGTGATGACTTCAGTATAACCTTCCTTGCCATGTTCATCTAACATAAAGTTGTAGAGAGCACGTTCCAAACGAGCACCGAGCCCTTTATAGAAGAGAAAGCGAGCGCCTGTTACTTTACCACCGCGTTCCCAGTCAAGAATACCAAGGTCTTCACCAAGATCCCAGTGGGCTTTTGGCTCGAAGTCAAACTCGCGTGGAGTACCCCAACGGCGAACTTCCACATTGTCGTCTTCGTCAACCCCAACAGGAACGCTGTCAGCTGGGATGTTTGGAAGAGTAGTGGTAAATTCTGTCAATTTAGCATCGATTTCTGCCAATTCAGCATCCAAGGCTTTAACCTCAGCAGATAGATTTTGCATGGCAGCAATCTTGTCATCTGCATTTTCCTTGTTGCGCTTAGCTTGGGCAATCTCAGCAGAAACTGTGTTACGTTCTGCCTTGAGAGTTTCAACCTTGACCAAGATGTCACGACGTTTAGCATCGATTTCTTTCATCTCATTCAAGATAGCAGCATTTACACCACGTGTAGCCAATTTTTCTGCGACAGCATCAAAGTCTGTACGAATGCGTTTGATATCTAACATAAGAACTCCTTTATGAAAAAAGCACACCTGACAAAGCGTTGGAGTGGCAGGGCCACGGTTCCATCCAACTTCACAGGTGTGCACTTGATTGTGTATGTAATTGTTAGCAACGGTAGAATTTCACCTATCCCTCCTATCTGCTCGCAGCATCCGCAGACTTTCTGAAAGAAGAAGATAACCTACTTATCCGTTGCTATGATTATACTAAAGTTTTTACTTTTTTGCAAATAGATTTTTAAATTTTTGACCAATGGTCTGAATCAGGGTAGGAAGTTTGACGACCTTGTCATTGCCTAGTTTTTCGCGTGCAATTTTGAGAATGGCACCTGAGTCTTTTGAAGCAAAGAGGAATTTTCCTCTGTCTGTAAAGACTTCGAAGTGGCGACTGATTTTGCGACCAGTGACATTGGCTCCAATCTGGTTGATATGGCTCCAAGGAATCTGGATAAATTGTTCGACATTGACATCTGGATAAAATTCCAGAGCCTGATCTCCGACCAGAAATTTCCCAACTTTCCCAGCTATAGAGAGGTAGGAAGTTCCTGTCGTATTGAGAAGCACTGTTTTGTTAAGCGATTGGGCCATGATTAGACTTCCTTACTTTCACCGAAAAAGGCATTGTAGAGCGCTTTAATTGCTGCTTTTTCTTGGTCTTTATTGACAACAAACATGATAGAAACTTCACTAGAACCTTGAGACATCATCTGGATATTGATCTTGTTTTCAGATAGAGCACGTGTCGCAGTAGCAGTTACTCCGATATGACTCTTCATTTTTTCTCCAACAATCATAATGATAGAAAGGTCGTGTTCGATTTCTGCATGGTCTACTTCAGCTTTTTGAACCAACTGACGCAGGATTTCTTCTTCCTTGATAGGAGTTAGTTCACGAGAACGGAGAATGATGGAAAGATCGTCGATACCAGTTGGCATATGTTCCCAACCGATGTTGAGGTCTTCAAGGATTTGCAGAACCTTGCGACCAAATCCAATCTCGCGGTTCATGAGGTATTTAGACATGTTGATGCTGACAAAGTCAGAATCACCGGCAATTCCTACAACTGGAAATTCATCACTACTGTGTTTTAGAACGATACGAGTACCTGGGTGATCAGGGTTGTTGGTATTCTTGATAACCAGAGGAATTTTTCCACGGTAGGCAGGAAGAAGAGCTTCGTCATGAAGAACTGAGAATCCTGCATAGGCCAACTCACGCATTTCACGGTAGGTTAACTCAGGAATCGAGTGTGGTTGGTGGATAATTCCTGGGTGAGCTGCAAAGATACCATCAACATCCGTAAAGTTTTCATAGAGGTCAGCCTTAACACCGGCGGCAATGATAGAACCTGTAATATCAGAACCTCCACGTGAGAAAGTACAGATTTGATTTTCCTTGGTAACCCCAAAGAAACCAGGAATGACAAGAACTTCATTTGTATTTGTCAATTCTTCAATCTTGTCATAACTTGATGGAATAATGCGAGCGTGACCAGGCTCACTTGTGACCACAATCCCAGCTTCTCTAGGGTGAACATAGCGTGCATCGATCCCATTTTGGTTAAAATAGGCAGCAATCAATTTAGCATTGTTATTTTCACCCGCTGCTAGGAAAGTATCGTAGAGAAATTCATTTTCTTCGATAGGAAGAGTGGCCAAGGCACGAATGCTTTTAGAAATTTTTTCTAGAATAGCTGGTTTTAGCCCTAGTTCACTAACCATGGCAGCATAGCGGTCGATAATCCAGTTTTGACTCTTGCTAATATCGTTACCAGCAACATAGTCGCGGTAGTATTTAATCAAGGCATCCGTAACCTTAGTATCTTCAGCATTGCGTTTACCAGGCGCAGAAACAACTACAAAACGACGCTCTTTATCGCTTTTGACGATGTTCAAAACTTTTTCTAATTGACTAGCAGAGGCAAGAGAGCTACCTCCAAATTTAACAACTTTCATAAGAACTCCTAAAGTAAGTATTTTATACGATTATAGCAGAAAGAGAGCCTTTTTTCAATGAAGAAAATAAGCTATTTTACAGGGAAAGATAAGGAATCTAAAATCGGCTGAGACACTTATTACATTCTTATTCTTGCTTTTTTAGAGTAAAAAAGATATACTTTGAAAATAAAATGATTTAACTTGCTTATAAAAATAAAAAGGAGTCCAGATGGAACATATTATTTATCAGCTTGAAGAGGATTTGGCAATTATTACTTTAAACCGTCCTGATGTCGCTAATGGTTTCCATATTCCCATGTGTGAGGAAATTTTAGAAGCCTTGACTCTGGCGGAAGAGGATTCAGCTGTGCATTTTATCTTGATCAATGCGAATGGCAAAGTCTTCTCAGTTGGGGGAGATTTAGTAGAGATGAAGCGGGCAGTGGATGAGGATGATATTCCATCATTGACGAAAATTGCAGAACTAGTCAATGCTATTTCTTATAAAATCAAGCAAATTGCAAAGCCTGTTTTGATGGAGGTTGATGGGGCTGTTGCAGGTGCCGCAGCCAATATGGCTGTTGCTGCAGATTTCTGTTTAGCGACCGATAAGGCTAAATTTATCCAAGCCTTTGTTGGAGTTGGTTTGGCTCCAGATGCAGGAGGAATTCATCTCTTGAGCCGCAGTATTGGTGTGACGCGTGCTGCCCAACTAGCCATGACAGGAGAGGCTTTGACAGCAGAAAAAGCTCTAGAGTGGGGTGTAGTTTACCGTATTTCTGAAGCTGATAAGTTAGAAAAAACCAGAGAACAACTTCTTAAAAAATTAAGACGGGGTTCAAGCAATTCCTATGCAGCCATCAAGAAGTTGGTTTGGGAGAGCCAATTTAAAGATTGGCAAGATTATGCTGTTTTAGAACTGCATCTACAGGAATCACTGGCCAAAACAGAGGATTTCAAAGAGGGAGTTCGGGCTCATTCGGAGAGAAGAAGACCTAAATTTACAGGAAAATAAAAAAATACTTGCACCATTCTTTGAAGTTTGATATAATTCTTTTGTCAAATGTTTTGATTGTAAAAGTTTTTTTGAGAAGGAGGGAAAGAAAGATTGGACTACCAACGAATTAATGAATATTTAACATCTATATTTAACAATGTCCTCGTCATTGAGGAAGTTAGCTTGAGGGGTAGTCGTTTCAAGGATATCTCTATCAAAGAAATGCATACGATTGATGTGATTGGGAAATTCCCAGACGTGACACCAAGTCAAGTGTCAAAAGAGTTGATGGTGACTCTTGGGACAGTTACGACTAGTTTGAATAATCTCGAACGCAAGGGTTACATTGAACGCATTCGTTCAGAACATGATCGACGTGTAGTGCATCTGCATTTGACAAAGAAAGGTCGCTTGGTTCATAGGTTACATAAACGCTTCCACAAGGCCATGGTTGAAAAAATCATTGATGGTATGAGTAAGCAAGAAATTGAGGTTATGAGCAAAGGTTTGACCAATCTTTATCAATTTTTGGAGGATTTGAGATAATGGCTTTTGCAAAAATAAGCCAGGTTGCTCATTATGTGCCAGAGCAAGTGGTTACAAATCATGATTTGGCCCAGATTATGGATACCAATGATGAGTGGATTTCAAGTCGGACGGGAATACGACAAAGGCATATCTCAAGAACAGAATCTACTAGTGATTTGGCTACAGAGGTTGCTAAGAAACTGATGGCAAAAGCTGGAATCACAGGGGAGGAGTTGGATTTTATCATCCTAGCTACCATCACTCCTGATTCGATGATGCCCTCTACAGCTGCTCGTATCCAAGCTAATATTGGTGCTAATAAGGCCTTTGCTTTTGACTTAACAGCTGCTTGTAGTGGATTTGTATTTGCTCTTTCAACTGCTGAAAAGTTTATCGCTTCTGGTCGCTTTCAAAAAGGCTTGGTGCTTGGTAGTGAAACCCTCTCTAAAGCAGTCGATTGGTCAGACCGATCAACAGCTGTGTTGTTTGGAGATGGTGCTGGTGGCGTCTTGTTAGAAGCTAGCGATAAGCAACATTTCCTAGCGGAGAGTCTCAATAGCGATGGTTCACGAGGCGAGTGTCTAACTTATGGGCATTCAGGTCTACATTCTCCATTTTCAGATCAAGAAAATGCAGATTTATTTTTGAAGATGGATGGGCGTGCGGTCTTTGATTTTGCTATTCGAGATGTAGCTAAGTCTATCAAACAGACCATTGAAGAATCTCCTGTAGAGGCGACAGACTTGGATTATTTGCTACTTCATCAAGCTAATGACCGTATTTTAGATAAGATGGCTAGAAAAATCGGTGTCGACCGAGACAAACTTCCAGCCAATATGATGGAATATGGCAATACCAGTGCAGCAAGTATCCCGATTTTACTTTCAGAGTGTGTAGAACAAGGACTCATTCGTTTAGATGGTAGTCAGACTGTTCTGCTATCAGGCTTCGGTGGAGGCTTGACCTGGGGCACGCTCATTCTTACAATTTAGGTAATCATGTGGTGAACACATTGTTATAAAAAACTATTTATTTTAAAGGAGTCCTATTATGGCAGTATTTGAAAAAGTACAAGAGATTATCGTTGAAGAACTTGGAAAAGACGCATCAGAAGTAACACTTGAATCAACTTTTGATGATTTGGACGCAGATTCATTGGACTTGTTCCAAGTAATCTCAGAAATTGAAGATGCTTTTGATATCCAAATCGAAGCAGAAGATGACTTGAAAACAGTTGGTGACTTGGTTGCCTACGTTGAAGAGCAAACAAAATAAACAGAATATAGATAGAAGGAGTAGGGAAACCCGCTCCCTCTTGTTTAGGCAATAGTTTGATTGTCAAATTATGACGATATCGAACTATTACGTAAGCAAGAAACGATGGAGGCACTATGAAAACGCGTATTACAGAATTATTGAACATTGATTATCCTATCTTTCAAGGAGGAATGGCTTGGGTTGCTGATGGTGATTTGGCAGGGGCTGTTTCCAAGGCTGGAGGGCTAGGGATTATCGGTGGGGGGAATGCCCCAAAAGAAGTTGTCAAGGCAAATATTGATAAAATCAAATCATTGACTGATAAACCCTTCGGTGTCAACATCATGCTTTTGTCTCCCTTTGTGGAAGATATTGTAGACCTCGTTATAGAGGAAGGTGTTAAGGTAGTGACAACAGGGGCAGGAAATCCAAGTAAATACATGGAACGTTTCCATGAAGCTGGTATTACAGTTATTCCTGTTGTACCAAGTGTTGCCCTAGCCAAACGCATGGAAAAAATCGGTGCGGATGCTGTTATTGCAGAAGGAATGGAAGCTGGGGGACACATTGGGAAATTAACAACCATGACCTTGGTGCGCCAGGTTGCTGCTGCTGTATCTATTCCTGTTATTGCTGCAGGAGGGATTGCGGATGGTGAAGGTGCTGCGGCAGGCTTTATGCTAGGTGCAGAGGCGGTTCAGGTTGGAACTCGTTTTGTCGTTGCAAAAGAGTCTAATGCCCATCCAAATTACAAGGCGAAAATTTTAAAAGCTAGAGATATTGATACTACGATTTCAGCTCAACACTTTGGACATGCTGTTCGTGCGATTAAAAATCAGTTGACTCGTGATTTTGAACAAGCTGAGAAAGATGCCTTTAAACAAGACAATCCAGATTTGGAAATTTTTGAACAAATGGGAGCAGGTGCTCTAGCCAAAGCGGTTGTTCACGGAGATGTGGATGGTGGCTCTGTTATGGCAGGTCAGATCGCAGGACTTGTTTCCAAAGAAGAAAGCGTTGAAGAAATCCTAAAAGATTTGTATTACGGAGCAGTTAAGAAAATTCAAGAAGAAGCCTCTCGTTGGGCAGGAGTTGTAAGAAATGACTAAAACAGCCTTTTTATTTGCTGGTCAAGGTGCCCAGTATCTAGGTATGGGACGGGAACTCTATGATCAGTATCCGATTGTCAAAGAAACGATTGATCAAGCGAGTCAGGTACTCGGTTATGATTTGCGTCATCTCATCGATACGGAAGAAGAAAAACTCAATCAGACCCGCTATACGCAACCAGCCATTTTAGCAACTTCAGTTGCTATCTATCGTTTATTGCAAGAAAAGGGCTATCAGCCTGATATGGTTGCTGGTTTGTCTCTTGGAGAATACTCTGCCTTGGTGGCCAGCGGTGCCTTGGATTTTGAAGATGCGGTTGCCTTGGTTGCTAAGCGTGGCGCCTATATGGAAGAAGCGGCCCCTGCTGGCTCTGGTAAGATGGTCGCAGTTCTCAATACGCCAGTAGAGGTTATTGAGGAAGCCTGTCAAAAAGCTTCTGAACTTGGCGTAGTTACCCCAGCCAACTATAATACACCTGCACAAATCGTCATTGGTGGAGAAGTGGTTGCAGTTGATCGAGCTGTTGAGCTCTTGCAGGAAGCAGGAGCTAAACGCTTGATTCCTCTCAAGGTTTCAGGTCCCTTTCATACCGCTCTCCTTGAGCCTGCTAGCCAGAAACTGGCTGAAACTCTTGCTCAAGTAAGTTTTTCAGATTTTACTTGTCCCCTAGTTGGTAATACAGAAGCTGCTGTCATGCAAAAAGAAGATATAGCTCAACTCTTGACGCGTCAGGTCAAGGAACCAGTTCGTTTCTATGAAAGCATTGCAGTTATGCAAGAAGCAGGCGTAACCAACTTTATCGAGATTGGACCGGGGAAAGTTTTGTCAGGCTTTGTTAAAAAGATTGATAAGACGGCTAAACTAGCCAATGTTGAAGATCAGGCGAGTTTGGAAGCCTTGCTAGAAAACGAGTAATCCCTTCTCCCATAAATACAAGAGGAAACAGGAGAAAAGAATGCAACTAAAAAATAAAAATATCTTTATTACAGGTTCGAGTCGTGGAATTGGTCTTGCCATTGCCCATAAGTTTGCTCAAGCAGGAGCCAATATTGTCTTAAACAGCCGTGGGCCTATATCTGAGGACTTGCTCGCTGAGTTTTCAAACTATGGTGTCAAGGTGGTTCCCATTTCAGGAGATGTATCAGATTTTGCAGACGCTAAACGTATGGTTGATCAAGCTATTGCAGAGCTGGGTTCAGTAGATGTTTTGGTCAATAATGCAGGGATTACCCAAGATACCCTTATGCTCAAGATGACAGAAGCGGATTTTGAAAAAGTGCTCAAGGTTAACTTGACTGGTGCCTTTAACATGACACAATCAGTCTTGAAACCGATGATGAAAGCCAGAGAAGGTGCTATCATTAATATGTCTAGTGTTGTTGGTTTGATGGGAAATATCGGTCAAGCTAACTATGCAGCTTCTAAGGCTGGTTTGATTGGTTTTACCAAGTCTGTGGCTCGTGAAGTGGCCAATCGCAATATCAGGGTTAATGCTATTGCACCTGGAATGATTGAGTCCGATATGACAGCTGTTCTATCAGACAAGGTAAAAGATGCCATGCTGGCGCAAATTCCTATGAAAGAATTTGGGCAGGCAGAGCAGGTTGCAGATTTAACAGTATTTTTAGCAGGCCAAGATTATCTAACTGGTCAAGTGGTTGCCATTGATGGTGGCTTAAGTATGTAGCAGAAGCTAGAGGTAAAAAAGATGAAACTAAATCGCGTAGTAGTAACAGGTTATGGAGTAACATCTCCAATCGGAAATACACCAGAAGAATTTTGGAATAGTTTGACAACTGGAAAAATCGGAATTGGTCAAATTACAAAATTTGATCATAGTGACTTTGATGTGCATAATGCGGCAGAAATCCAAGATTTTCCTTTTGATAAATACTTTGTAAAGAAAGATACCAATCGTTTTGATAACTACTCTTTGTATGCCTTGTATGCGGCTCAAGAAGCTGTTAATCATGCCAATTTGGATGTGGAGGCTCTTGATAAAGATCGTTTTGGTGTTATCGTGGCCTCTGGTATTGGTGGAATCAAAGAAATTGAAGATCAAGTGCTTCGCCTCCATGACAAAGGACCAAAACGTGTGAAACCATTGACCCTTCCAAAAGCCTTGCCAAATATGGCTTCAGGAAATGTCGCTATGCGTTTTGGAGCAAACGGTGTTTGTAAATCCATCAATACTGCCTGCGCTTCATCAAATGACGCGATTGGGGATGCCTTTCGCTCAATTAAGTTTGGTTTCCAAGATGTTATGTTGGTAGGTGGTTCAGAAGCCTCTATTACACCTTTTGCTATTGCTGGTTTCCAAGCCCTGACAGCTCTCTCTACTACAGAGAACCCAGCTCGTGCTTCTATCCCATTTGATAAGGACCGTAACGGTTTTGTCATGGGAGAAGGTTCAGGGATGTTGGTTCTTGAAAGCCTTGAACACGCTGAAAAACGTGGGGCAACTATCCTTGCTGAAGTGGTTGGTTATGGACATACCTGTGATGCCTACCACATGACTTCTCCTCATCCAGAAGGTCAGGGAGCTATCAAGGCCATCAAATTAGCCTTGGAAGAAGCTGAGATTTCCCCAGAACAAGTAGCCTATGTCAATGCTCACGGAACGTCAACTCCTGCCAATGAAAAAGGAGAAAGTGGTGCGATCGTGGCTGTTCTTGGAAAGGAAGTACCTGTATCATCAACCAAGTCTTTCACAGGACATTTGCTGGGGGCCGCAGGTGCAGTAGAAGCTATCGTAACAATCGAGGCTATGCGTCATAACTTTGTTCCAATGACAGCTGGGACAAGCGAAGTATCAGATTATATCGAAGCCAATGTCGTTTATGGACAAGGCTTGGAGCAAGAAATTCCATACGCCATTTCAAATACTTTCGGTTTTGGTGGCCACAATGCAGTTCTTGCTTTCAAACGTTGGGAGAATAAATAACTATGAATTTAAACGATATTAAAGACTTGATGGCCCAATTTGACCAGTCAAGTTTGAGAGAATTTTCTTATAAGAATGGGACGGATGAGTTGGAGTTTAGCAAGAATGAAGCTAGACTGGTGTCTGAAGTTGCACCTCAAGTCGCTCCTGCACCCGTTCTAGCACCACCAAGTCCAGTAGCTCCTACACTTGCTCCAGCAGAGACTGTAGCAGAAGAAGTTTCAGCTCCAGCTGAAACAAGTGTGGCTGCTGAGGGAGATGTTATAGAGAGCCCACTTGTTGGAGTGGCTTACTTGGCTGCTGGTCCAGATAAACCTGCCTTTGTAACAGTTGGTGATAGTGTTAAAAAAGGTCAAACATTGGTCATTATCGAAGCCATGAAAGTCATGAATGAAATCCCAGCTCCTAAGGATGGTGTGGTAACGGAAATTCTTGTTTCTAACGAAGAAATGGTTGAGTTTGGTAAAGGATTGGTACGTATCAAATGATCGATATTCAAGGAATCAAAGAAGCCCTTCCCCACCGTTATCCTATGCTCCTAGTAGATCGTGTGTTGGAAGTGAGCGAGGACACCATTGTTGCTATCAAAAATGTGACCATTAACGAGCCCTTCTTCAACGGTCATTTTCCTCAATATCCTGTCATGCCAGGTGTTCTGATCATGGAAGCCTTGGCGCAAACAGCTGGTGTCTTGGAGTTGTCAAAACCTGAAAATAAAGGAAAACTGGTCTTTTACGCTGGTATGGACAAGGTTAAATTCAAGAAGCAAGTTGTACCAGGTGATCAATTGGTTATGACGGCAACGTTTGTAAAACGTCGCGGTACCATTGCCGTGGTTGAAGCAAAGGCTGAAGTGGATGGCAAGCTTGTAGCTAGTGGTACTCTTACCTTTGCAATAGGGAACTAAGGAGGTTCTCCATGTTTCGAAAAATTTTAATTGCCAATCGTGGTGAAATTGCGGTTCGTATTATCCGTGCGGCGCGTGAATTGGGCATTGCGACGGTAGCGGTTTATTCAACTGCTGATAAGGAAGCACTTCATACGCTTTTGGCAGATGAAGCAGTTTGTATTGGCCCTGGTAAGCCAACAGAGTCTTATCTCAATATTAATGCGGTTCTATCAGCTGCAGTCTTGACTGAGGCTGAAGCCATTCACCCAGGTTTTGGATTTCTCAGTGAAAATTCCAAATTTGCGACCATGTGTGAAGAAGTTGGTATCAAGTTTATCGGCCCATCTGGTCATGTCATGGATATGATGGGGGATAAGATCAATGCGCGTGCTCAGATGATTAAAGCAGGCGTGCCTGTCATTCCAGGTTCAGATGGAGAAGTGCATAACTCTGAAGAAGCTTTGATTGTTGCTGAAAAAATTGGCTATCCTGTTATGCTCAAGGCTTCAGCAGGTGGAGGTGGTAAAGGGATTCGTAAGGTTGAAAAACCAGAAGACCTCGTTTCCGCCTTTGAAACTGCTTCAAGTGAAGCCAAGGCCAATTATGGCAATGGTGCCATGTACATAGAACGGGTTATCTATCCAGCTCGTCACATAGAGGTTCAAATCCTAGGAGATGAACACGGGAATGTGATTCACTTGGGTGAACGGGATTGTTCTCTTCAACGGAATAACCAAAAGGTTTTGGAAGAAAGTCCTTCGATTGCAATCGGAAAAACGCTGCGCCATGAAATCGGTGCTGCTGCTGTTCGAGCGGCAGAGTCTGTTGGCTATGAGAATGCAGGGACCATTGAGTTTCTTCTTGATGAAGCCAGCGGTAAATTCTATTTTATGGAGATGAATACTCGTGTACAAGTAGAACATCCAGTAACAGAATTTGTTTCAGGTGTGGATATCGTTAAGGAACAGATTCGCATTGCGGCAGGTCAACCTCTGTCTGTTAAGCAAGAAGATATTGTTCTACGAGGTCATGCCATCGAGTGTCGTATCAATGCAGAAAACCCAGCCTTTAACTTTGCTCCAAGTCCAGGTAAGATTACCAATCTCTATCTTCCAAGTGGTGGAGTTGGTTTGCGCGTAGATTCAGCAGTTTATCCAGGCTATACCATTCCCCCTTATTATGATAGTATGATTGCCAAAATCATTGTTCATGGTGAAAATCGTTTTGATGCCTTGATGAAAATGCAACGTGCCCTCTATGAATTAGAGATTGAAGGGGTGCAGACCAATGCAGATTTCCAGCTTGACCTCATTTCAGATCGCAATGTCATTGCTGGAGATTATGATACTTCCTTCTTGATGGAAACCTTCTTACCTAAATATCAAGAAAAAGAATAAAATGACTTTAAGAGTTTAAACCGAAAAGGGGAATCAATGGCTCTATTTAGTAAAAAAGATAAGTATATTCGAATCAATCCCAATCGTTCGGTTAGGGAAAAACCTCAAGCCAAGCCAGAGGTTCCAGATGAATTATTTTCTAAGTGTCCAGGCTGTAAGCACACCATCTATCAGAAGGATCTGGGAAGTGAGCGTATCTGTCCACATTGTAGCTATACCTTTCGTATTTCTGCCCAAGAACGCTTGGCTTTGACAATTGATATGGGAACCTTCAAGGAATTGTTTACAGGGATTGAAAGTAAGGATCCCTTGCATTTCCCTGGTTATCAAAAGAAACTAGCAGCTATGCGTGAAAAAACAGGGCTGGATGAAGCTGTTGTGACAGGAACTGCTCTTATTAAAGGTCAGACTGTGGCTCTTGGGATAATGGATTCCAACTTTATCATGGCTTCTATGGGTACAGTTGTAGGGGAAAAAATCACTCGTTTGTTTGAGTATGCGACTGTTGAACAGTTACCAGTTGTTCTCTTCACAGCCTCTGGTGGAGCCCGTATGCAGGAAGGAATCATGAGTCTCATGCAGATGGCCAAGATTTCTGCAGCAGTTAAACGCCATTCAAATGCTGGTCTCTTTTACCTGACCATTTTGACAGATCCAACGACAGGTGGTGTAACAGCTTCTTTCGCTATGGAAGGAGATATCATTCTGGCTGAACCACAGAGCTTGGTCGGTTTTGCTGGGCGTCGTGTGATTGAAAATACGGTTCGTGAAAGCTTGCCTGAGGGGTTCCAAAAGGCAGAATTCCTATTGGAACATGGTTTTGTGGATGCTATTGTTAAAAGAAGAGACTTGCCAGATACGATTGCTAGCCTAGTCAGATTGCACGGAGGGGGTCCTAGATGAATATTGCAAAAATAGTCAGAGAAGCGCGTGAGCAGAGTCGCTTGACAACCTTGGACTTTGCGACAGGCATTTTTGATGAATTTATCCAATTACACGGTGACCGTTCTTTTCGTGACGATGGTGCAGTTGTTGGTGGTATTGGCTGGCTTGGAGACCAAGCTGTAACAGTAGTTGGTATCCAAAAAGGCAAGAGCTTACAAGATAACCTCAAGAGGAATTTTGGTCAACCACATCCAGAAGGCTACCGTAAGGCCCTACGTTTGATGAAACAGGCTGAAAAATTTGGTCGTCCAGTGGTGACCTTTATCAATACAGCAGGCGCCTATCCTGGTGTCGGAGCGGAAGAACGCGGTCAAGGGGAAGCCATTGCTCGTAATCTCATGGAAATGAGTGATCTGAAAGTTCCTATTATTGCTATCATTATCGGTGAAGGTGGTTCAGGTGGGGCTCTGGCTCTAGCTGTCGCGGACCGTGTCTGGATGCTGGAAAATTCTATCTATGCCATTCTCAGTCCAGAAGGCTTTGCTTCCATTCTATGGAAGGACGGCAGTCGTGCCATGGAAGCGGCAGAACTGATGAAAATCACCTCACATGAACTGTTAGAAATGGACGTGGTGGACAAGGTGATTTCTGAAGCAGGACTTTCTAGTAAAGAACTGATTAAGAGTGTCAAGAAAGAACTTCAAGCTGATCTAGCTAGACTTTCACAAAAACCGCTAGAAGAGTTGCTGGAAGAGCGTTACCAACGATTTAGAAAATACTAATACAAAAACTAGAACTGGCAGTCAGTTCTAGTTTTTATGTGGTTCTTATGCTCAATAAAAATTAAAGAGCAAACTAGGAAGCTAGCCGCAGGCTGCTCAAAACACTGTTTTGAGATTGTAGATAAGACTGACGAAGTCAGTCACAGATATACGACAAGCCGACGCTAACGTGATTTGAAGAGTATTACTCTGCATAAAGGACGAAGAAAAAGTGCTTGGAAATACCAAACACCTTTTCGATTATTCATTTTCTTCAGTTACAAATTGACTAAGCAGTCCGTTGATAAAGCGGGCTGATTTTTGATCTGAAAAATTCTTGGCAAGTTCAATGGCTTCATTGACTGCTACCAGCTGAGGTGTATCAAATGATGTGATTTCAAAGATACCCAAGCGTAGTAAGTTTTTTTCGATCAAGGTCAAGCGTTCAACTGTCCAGCCTGACTTGAGGTGCTGGTTGATTTGTTTATCCAACTCGTCTTTTTGAGCTTGAACGCCAGAAACCAAGTTCAGAAGAAAGGCAGGGATTTGCACATCTGCATCTTCACGGTCATGTGTATATGCAAAGTGACAAGCTGTTTCCATATCTGTGCCAAATTCAAGGCTCATAAGAGCTTGAAAAGCGCATTTTCGAAGTTCGCGTCTAGATTCTAATAATGGACTAGTCATTGAGGAAGTCCTCGTTAAATAGATCTTTCAACTCAGGTTTTGGTGTTTTATCTGGAACGATTCCTGCAACATGGATGTTGACAGCAGCAAGTTCCACATCAGCCATATCTCGAACAGCATCTTTGACTGCTTTTTGAATAGCAAGAGCCACTTTTGGTACTTTCACACCGTACTCAAGGTAGAGATAGATGTCAGCAGTTAGCTCTTCGTTGCTTTCTTTTAAGTAGACACCACGACCAAGAGAGAGTTTTGATAGGGTATCAGATACGGATTTATTTGAAAATGAGTGGACACCTTCAACTTTAGCAGTTGCGATGGCAATGATTTTTTCAAGTACACGTGGAGCGATAACGATTTCGCCAAATTGTTCTTCAATTCCCATAGAATGACCTCTTTCTAGAGATTAGGCACGAGAAACGTAAGTTCCTTCTGCAGTGTTGATGATCAATTTTTGTCCAGCTTCGATGAAGTCTGGAACATTGACAACAAGTCCAGTTTCCATAGTTGCTGGTTTACCAGAACCTGTAACAGTAGCACCTTTGATAGATGGTTGTGTTTCAGCGACTGTCAATTCAACAGTAGTTGGTACAGTTACACCGATTACTTCAGTTCCGTAGAATTGGATTTTTACATCAGAGTTTTCAAGGATGTAAAGCAATTCATTTTCAACATTTACGACTGGGATTTCGTATTGGTCGTAAGTTTCAGTGTTCATGAAGTAGGCAGTTTCATCCATTTTGTACAAGTATTGAGCTGGAACAGTTTCGATAATAGCTTGTTCGAATTTTTCTTCTGGACGGTAGCTTGTGTCAAATGTAGAACCAGTACGGACATCACGCAATTTCATACGCATGATTGTGTTTCCTTTACCTGGTTTGTGGTGGCTAGCTTCCAAAACGCGGATCAATTTTCCGTCTGCAGTTTCAAATGTCATACCAGCTTTCAATTTGCTTGCTTCAATCATGTTTTTACCTCTTTAATAAATATTATTACTCTTCATTTTACCATAAAATCTTCCGGAAATAAAGCCAAAATAGTTAATGGGAGATGGTAGGAGCGAAAAAAACCAACCTCAGGGCTGGTTTCTTTTACATATTAATCTTCTTTCAATTTCGCTAATTCCTGGGCAAAGACTTGGTGGATAATTGGAATCAAAACAGCTGGATCTGAAATTTGAACCATACCTGCTTTTTCAACGTATTCACGCGCACCACCGTCATTTTTAGCTAGGTGAACAAAGACTTTCTTGGTCGTAGCTGAGCTCTTCAAGAAGGATATGAGATTGAGGCTATTGAAAAGGTAGATCTCTTAATTTGAATGATTATTAAACTATATTATAACCTTTAAAAATCATCTAAGATATACTTGTCGTTATTTACTAGCAGTTATCTTCTTTATGGAATGATGTTCAATGAGCCATCCTACAATCCACCCCGTCGCTAGCAAGTAATTTTCGAAAGCGCCGATAGCATTTACAGGAGAATGATACTCCATAAAATTGACTAAGTGATTTGTTCCTATTCCAATCCCACCGAAGATGAGAGCGAGAAGCACGATTCGTAGATAGAACCAATCGTACTTAATATTGACACCGAGAATAAGAATCAATACAGCTAGGTTCCATATTCCAATTTCTCGTTGCCAACCAGCAGAGATTCCATACCCGGAGTGACTTCCCATGTATGATGGAAAGAAAATTTGTAGTATAGAAGCGCCTAGCATAGCGATGATGACTAAAACAAATAGCAATCGTAAAAATTTGTTCATTTTTTCGTCTTTCTAAAACAGAAAAAGGTATATAAAAAGTCTGTTATTCATCTTCTTTCAACTTCGCTAATTCTTGAGCAAGAAGTTTAAGGGCAACTTGTGGGTTGGCTTGGCCTTTGGTTGCTTTCATAAGGAAGCCTGTGAAGGCCTTATCTGCGTTGCGTTTGCCTGACTTGAAGTCGGCAACAGCAGCTTCGTTATCTGCAAAGACTTGGTGGATAATTGGAATCAAAACAGCTGGATCTGAGATTTGAACCATACCTGCTTTTTCCACGTATTCACGCGCGCCACCACCATTTTTAGCTAGATGGACAAAGACTTTCTTGGCAATCTTAGAAGAGATCGTGCCGTCTTCGATGATGGCAATCATTTCAACCAAGTTTTCTGGTGTTAGTTCGATTTGTTCAAGTATCTTGCCTTCAGCATTCAAGAATTGAGCGACTTCACCTTGGAGCCAGTTAGAGACTTGTTTGGCGTCGCCACCTAGGGCAACAGCTTTTTCAAAGAAGTCAGAAGTGACTTTATTTGCAGTCAACTGGCTAGCATCGTAGTCTGACAAGCCAAGGTCAGATACATAACGCGCACGGCGTTCTTTTGGAAACTCTGGCAATTCAGTACGCATTTCCTCAATCCACTCATCTGAAATTTCAAAGAGAGGTAAGTCTGGCTCTGGGAAGTAGCGGTAGTCTGCAGCACCTTCCTTGACACGCATGAGGATGGTTGCCTTATTTGCCTCATCATAACGACGAGTTTCTTGGCGGATTTGACCACCTGAGCGAAGGATTTCAGCTTGACGTTGGACTTCATATTCAAGCCCCTTGCGGACATTTGAGAAGGAATTCAAGTTCTTCAACTCAGTCTTAGTACCGAATTTCTCTTGACCATAAGGACGAAGAGAGATGTTGGCATCCACACGCATGGAACCTTCTTCCATTTTAACGTCAGAAATGCCAGCATACTGGATAACTTCCTTGAGGGCTGTCAGATAAGCATAGGCTTCTTCTGGCGAACGCATGTCGGCTTCAGATACAATCTCAATCAAAGGCACACCTTGGCGGTTGAGGTCAACATAAGAGTAACCATCTGTACCATGGGTATTTTTACCTGCATCTTCTTCCAAGTGAGCGCGTTCGATACCGATTTTCTTAGTTGTACCGTCTTCTAGCTCGACTTCAATCCATCCATTGTAACCAATTGGTTCATCAAACTGGGAAATTTGGTAGGCCTTTGGATTATCAGGATAGAAGTAGTTCTTGCGGTCAAAGTGCATCTTTTTGTGGATGTCCATATTGAGGGCAAGAGCTGCCTTGATACCAGCATCAACAACACCTTTGTTGAGAACTGGAAGTACTCCTGGGAAAGACCAGTCAATGACGTTAGTGTTGGCGTTTTGGTCATTTCCGAAGTGGGCAGAAGTAGGTGAGAAGATTTTTGAATTGGTGTTGAGCTCTACGTGGACTTCAAGTCCAATGACTGTTTCAAAGTTCATTAGTTATCACCTCCAAAAATCACGGGTTGTTGTTTGTGGTAGTCTGTTGTTGCTTCAAAAGCAGCAGCAGCTTGGTAAATGGTTTCCTCAGAGTACTTAGGACCAATCAATTGTAGACCGACAGGTAGACCTTGAGAGAAGCCAGCAGGAATCGAAATTCCTGGGAGACCAGCCAAGTTGACTGGGATGGTCAAAAGGTCAGCTAAGTACATAGCAACTGGGTCGTGGTTGAGAGAATCCAAGTCATAGGCAACACTTGGAGCAGTTGGACCCAAAATCAAGTCGTAATCCGCGAAGACTTTTTCGAAATCTTGAATGATGAGGGTACGGACCTGACCAGCTTTCTTGTAGTAAGCATCGTAATAACCTGATGAAAGGCTGAAAGTACCTAGCATGATACGACGTTTCACTTCTTCACCAAAACCTTGGCTACGGCTGTTTACATAGATTTCATCAAGGTTGGTTGCATCTTCTGCGCGGTAGCCGTAACGGATACCGTCAAAACGTTGCAAGTTTGATGAAGCTTCTGATGAAGCGATGATATAGTAAACGGCAACACCGTATTTAGAGTGAGGAAGGCTGACTTCTTCAACGATAGCGCCCAATTTTTCAAAGTGTTTGGCTGCATTCAGAATAGTTTCCTTAACCTCTGGGTCAATTCCTTCACCGAGGTATTCCTTAGGCAAAGCGATTTTCATTCCCTTGATGTCTTTCCCGATTTTTGAAGTAAAGTCGGAAATGCGGACAGGAGCAGAAGTAGAGTCTTTAGCATCTTCGCTGGCAATAGCATTGAGCAAGAGGGCATTTTCCTTAACAGTAGGAGCAAAAGGTCCGATTTGGTCTAGAGAGCTACCAAAGGCAATGAGACCGAAACGAGAAACCGTTCCGTAGGTTGGTTTGAGACCAACAATCCCGTTGAAGGCAGCAGGTTGGCGGATAGAGCCACCAGTATCAGAACCAAGTGACAAGCGGACTTGTCCTGAGGCTACAGCTGCGGCAGAACCACTTGATGAGCCACCAGGAACCTTGCTGTGGTCCCAAGCGTTTTTAGTGGCACCGTAGTGAGAAGTCTCACCTGATCCCCCCATGGCAAATTCGTCCATGTTGGTTTTCCCAACGACAATCATGCCTTTAGATTTTGCATTGGAAACGGCTGTCGCATCAAAGATTGGCTCATAGTTGTAGAGCATTTTTGAGGCGGCAGTTGTGAGAATGCCGTCTGTAGAGATATTATCTTTGACAGCAAGTGGAATTCCTGAAAGGACATTATCAGCATCAATTCCAGTTTCATCAATGACCTTAGCTTGAGCAAGAGCCTGCTCCTCAGCGATAGTGACAAAGGCGTTGATAGCTGTCTCGCGAGATTGGATATCTTCAAGCGTAGCTTGGGTTAATTCAGTTGCTGAAATTTCCTTAGAGACAAGGAGATTGTGCAAGTCTTCAATGGTTTTATTGTTGAAAGTCATTAGGCATC
>NZ_CAUQCP010000008.1:0-48881 GCF_963516575.1 uncultured Streptococcus sp. | reverse complement strand
CTGTTTTGAGGTTGCAGATAAAACTGACGAAGTCAGTAACATCTATACGGCAAGGCGACGTTGACGTGATTTGAAGAGATTTTCGAAGAGTATCAGTTATGATTTCCAGTTTAAAATAGCATTCAAGCCATAGTGATCACTAACTTGTGGACTCTTGTTACCATCAAATACGACATGTAAATTTTCCACCTCTAACTCTTTGGTAGTAAAAACATAGTCGATTCGAAGGGGTTCTGTGTTCCCCTTCCAGCCATCAATTTCTGGTGGAACAGTATAGCTACCACTTTTCTCTTGAGCAACTTCAAATGCGTCTTGTAAGCCTAATGGACTAGCTAAAATAGCTTGGTAACCTTCCTGACCAGCCGGGTTGTTGAAATCTCCAGCTAGCAAAAGTGGTTTGTTTAGTTCTTTCAAGACAGCTTCAAATCGTGCCCATTCTTCTTGGAAACCTTTATCCCACCAAGAAAGATGGACACTGGCAACTGCAAGCTCCTTGCCATCG
Source organism: uncultured Streptococcus sp. (assembly GCF_963516575.1). Lineage (GTDB taxonomy): Bacteria > Bacillota > Bacilli > Lactobacillales > Streptococcaceae > Streptococcus. The sequence continues at coordinate 48,379 of NZ_CAUQCP010000008.1, read as the reverse complement.
ACTACAGTTTCAGCCAGGGCGACACGGCGAGTATGATAGTCTGTTGGATCATCCACATCTGAAACCAAAATTTCTCTTGCTTCAATAGGTGTTTTAGACAAGATAGCCACACCTTCATGGTAACGATCATAACCGATATGGTTATAAGCCCAAGTCCAATAGTAATTTTTTCCTTGCTCTGACAACTTTTCAACCAAAAGTCTAACATAGTGGTCTTGGTGAATAGGCTCAGCTGCTGGCAAAGCTTGATAAAGGTCATTGACCTCCACCTCTAGCGAGGTGATCTCCTGATTGATTTCTTGGAAACAAATCAAATCATAGTCTTTATCAAGAATATCTTCAAGCAAGAGCTGGAATTTTTCCTCAGCTTCTTTTTCCATCCAGCTATGAGTATTGAGTGTTAAAAATTTCATGCTTTTCTCCTAAAACAAGAGGTTGGAAAACAGCTTCCAACCTCAAGTATATTACAATTCTACTTTAGCAACTGCTGTTTTAGCTGCAAGAGAACCTGTTTGTTCTAATTTAACTGATTTAATAGCTTCAGCATTTGTGAAGACAACTACTGTTGAAGTTTCACGACCTGCTGCACGGATAGCATCCAAGTCAGCTGTGACAAGAAGATCACCTGCTGCAACTTTTTGTCCTTCAGCTACATGAACTGTAAATGGTTTCCCTTCAAGACTTACTGTATCCAAACCAATGTGAACAAGTACTTCAAGACCTGCTTCAGTCACAAGACCAAGAGCATGTTTTGTAGGGAAGATGCTTGATACAGTACCTGAAACTGGAGATACAATGTTTCCATTTGCAGGTTCTACAGCAAATCCATCACCCATCATTTTTTGCGCAAATACTGGATCTTTTACTTGTTCCAAAGCAACAACTTGACCATCTGCTACTGAGTAAACTTCCTCAGTAAGACCTTTGAATTGAACAGTGTTTTGTTGCGCTTCTGTCATTTGACTTGGAAGAGTTTCAGGAATGATTTCACCTGAATCAAGGATATCTTGGATATCAGATTTCAATACGTCAGCTTTTGGTCCGTAGATAGCTTGAACTCCTTGTCCTTTCATGACAAGACCCATAGCTCCTTCTGCTTTCCATTGTTCTGCATCACCGACTTTGTCAGCGTCTTTAACAGTTACACGAAGACGAGTCATACATGCATCAACATCAACGATGTTTGCACGTCCACCAAGAAGGTTGATAATGTTTACAGCTTGAGAACCTGCTGCAACTTTCACTTCACTGCTAGCTTCTTCTGAACCTTCAGCAGTTTCATAGTTTCCGTTACGCCCTGGAGTTGCGTAGTTGAATTTTTGAATCATGAAGTTTGCGATAAAGTACATGATTACAGCAAAGAGAACAGTTACCCAAACGAAGTTAACGATATCCATACCGATACCAGCGCTAATCGCAATAGGTGTACGAGTCAAGAACTCGATTGAACCGAATGAGTGCATACGTAGGTTCACGACGTCAGCCATAGCGAAGGCAGCACCTTGAACAAGTGAGTAAACAAGATACATAGGTGTTGCGATGAACATGAACATGTATTCGATTGGTTCAGTAACCCCTGTCAAGAATGTTGCAAGAGCTGTCGCAATCATCATACCTTTGTATTTGTGTTTCTTATCAGCATCAACATTACGGTAGATAGCCACAATCACACCCATCAAGATACCGAATGAACCAATCATTTGTCCAACTTTGAAACGAGCTGGGTGAACAGTATCTAACAAGTGTTGATATTGAGTAGCATCAGTACCTTTAAGGTTTACAAGGTCTGTTACCCATGCAAGCCAAAGTGGGTCTTGACCAAATACTTGGCTACCTTTTGCTGCACCAGTTAAGACTTCATAAGTACCACCAAGAGCTGTGTAGTTCATTGGGATAGTCAACATGTGGTGAAGACCAAATGGCAAGAGCAAGCGTTCCAATGTACCATACAAGAATGGTGCAAGGATTGGAGCCGTTTCTTGTGAGTTAGCAATCCAGATACCAAAGCTATTAATACCAGTTTGCACAAGTGGCCAGAAAGCTGAAAGTACGATTGCAGCGATTACTGAACGAAGAATAACTACAAATGGTACAAAACGTTTTCCGTTAAAGAATGAAAGTGCATCAGGAAGCTTACGGAAGTTATAGTATTTATTATAAGCAGTTGCTCCAATAAAACCAGAAATAATCCCTACGAAGACACCCATGTTAAGTGCTGGAGCTTCCATAACACTAATGAAGTAATCAGCAACTTTGATTGATCCACCAAAGAGAGTTGTTACCATAGCTTCTGGATTTTTCAACATATCTCCTGATACGCCAAAGATTGTACCAGTGATACGATTGATTAGGATAAAGGCAAGACCTGCCGCAAACGCACCACCAGCGCGTTCCTTAGCCCAGCTTCCTCCAATAGCGAGGGCAAACAAGATATGAAGGTTAACGATGACTCCCCAACCGATTTGCTCTAGTACACCACCAGTAATAACGAGTGGGGCAAAGTTAGGGTTGATCATCACAAGTGACTTACCGATTGAAATCATCAAACCAGCAGCCGGCATAACAGCGATAACCACCATCAAAGCCTTACCGAATTTTTGCCAAAATTCGAAAGACAAGACATTTTTGAATGTATCTTTCATCATTCAAATCTCCTTTATTTTTATTTAGGCAAACGTTTTACGAAAACGTTTGCACTTAGCTATGTATTCATTATACCACTTTAAATTTTTTTGTAAAGGCTTTTATTAAAAAAATAAGAAAAAAAGAAAGTTTTTATACTTCCTTTTTTATATTTGTATTATTATAATGACATTTAAAAAATGTGCTATCAAACCTTTAAGAAACGTCGCATTGAAATTCCTGATCCAATTGAACCGATAAAAATTCCAATGACAAACAATAAGGCAATCATCAGTGGACTGAATACTTCTGGTGAAATCATAGAAAGGTTTTGACCTACTAATGACTTATTAACAGATTGGTAAACCATTTGATAAACAACTAGTACTAAAACCGATGGAAGAGTTGCTCCAAGCAATCCGATGAAAGCCCCCTCAAGTAGGAATGGTCCTCGAATATAGCTATTCTTGGCACCAACTAAGCGCATAATTTGAATTTCTCGACTGCGGGAAATAATTGTAATACGAATGGTATTAGAAATCAAGAAGACTGCTATGAAAATCAAGAGGCCCGCAATAACTAGTCCCCAGACACGAATAAATGAGGCTAACTTAAACAAGCGTTCTGTATTAGCACCACCATCTTGAACTTCTGATACACCTTCAATTTTCTTAGCCTCTTCTGCTACTGTCTTTACATCACTTGGTGTGTTAGTATCTACAATATATGCATCATAGAGAGGATTGGCGTCACCATCAAAGATTTTCCAGTTATCCCCCATTGTCTCAGTTAATTTTTCATATTGTTCTTCTTTACTTGAAAAAGTAACATTCTTAACTGTAGACATCCCCTTCAAAGCATTATATACCTTGTGGTAGTCATTATTTGTAACAGTTTGACCTTCTTTTTCAATAGTCTCACTATTATCAGCTACGTCCTTACGAATGTATACCATTACTCGGACATTATTTTCAATATCTGTAGCTAGTTTCGCTGTATTGAAAATAACAGAAGCAAATATTGCCACCAAGGTCAAAGTAATCATGACTGAGCTGACAGCAGCCACTGTCATCCAACCATTTCGTTTCAAGCTTTTTAACGATTCAAATAAATGGCGAAAAAATCTACTAATCATCGTATCCGTACTCTCCTTTTGATTCGTCACGAACAACACGGCCATTTTCAATGGCAATGACACGGTGGCGCAAGGTATTTACAATCTGGCTATTATGAGTCGCCATCAAAATAGTTGTCCCTTGTAGGTTAATCCGTTCCAAGAGATTCATAATTTCCCATGAATTATCAGGATCCAAGTTTCCTGTTGGCTCATCGGCTATCAATACTTTGGGATTGTTTACAATAGCACGCGCAATCGCAATCCTCTGTTGCTCTCCACCTGAGAGCTCATTTGGGAAAGAACGAACCTTGTGCTTCAATCCAACCAAGTCCAAAACTTCCATCACCCGTTTTTTGATATTACGACGATTTTCCCCAATTACTTCCATAGCGTATGCAATATTCTCATAAACGGTTTTCTTTGGCAAGAGTTTATAGTCTTGAAAGACCACCCCAACACTACGACGTAGAAGCGGAATATCTTTCTTCTTGATTTTAACTAGATTAAAATCTGCTACTGTTAAACTTCCTTTTTCGATTTTGACTTCTCGGTACAAAGATCTAATAAATGTTGACTTTCCTGCTCCTGAAGGTCCTACGATGTAAACAAATTCCCCTGGTTGAACGCTTACCGAAACACCACGTAGGGCAGTCGTTCCGTTGTCGTATTTTTTGACGACATCTCTCATTTCAATAATTGACATGTGAGTTCCTTTCTATCTTAGCTAATTCTCCACTTGAGATAGGCATCGATAAAACCATCTAGGTCTCCATCCATAACCTTATCTACCTGAGCAACTTCAAAACTAGTTCGGTGATCTTTTACCATAGTATATGGCGTGAAAACATAAGAACGGATTTGGCTTCCCCATGTGATTTCCTTTTTCTCACCCTTGAGGGAATCAACCTCCGCAGCTTTCTTTTCTTGCTCCATTTGATAGAGCTTAGCCTGCAACATCTTCATGGCACGATCTCTATTTCCATATTGAGTACGATCGACCGTTGACTGGACGACAGTTCCCGTAGGAATATGTGTCAAACGCACACCTGTTGAAACTTTATTGACGTTCTGTCCACCAGCACCACCTGAACGGAAGGTGTCCATCTTGATATCATCTTCACGGATTTCCACTTCAATGGTATCATCCAATTCTGGCATTACTTCTACAGATGTGAAAGAGGTATGGCGACGTTTGGCAGAGTCAAATGGTGAAATACGGACCAAACGGTGAACACCCATTTCTGACTTGAGGAGACCATAGGCATTAGGTCCTTCAAAGGACAAGGTCACCGACTTAATACCTGCTTCATCACCAGCCTGGTAATCCAAAACTTCTACTTTAAAGCCTTTAGCATTTCCATAGCGAGTGTACATACGAAGCAACATATCACCCCAGTCTTGAGCCTCTGTACCACCAGATCCTGGATGGATTTCCAAAATGGCATTATTATGGTCATAAGGTTCTGACAAGAGAAGGGTCATTTCGTAACTGGTCATCATCTTATCAAGTTCGGCTAACTGCGTTACCAGTTCTTCTTGAACCGACTCGTCTTCTGCTAAGAAGTCCAATAAAATTTCGACTTCATCCTGCAACTCTTCCATTTTGTGGAAAGTGTTATAGGTGTTTTTTAATTCATTTAATTCTTGCGACGTTTTTTGGGCCGCGATATTATCGTTCCAAAAATCAGGTTCTGTCATCTTGTTTTCTAAGATGGCAATCTCTTCTTCTAGACCTTCGAGGTCAAAGAGACCCCCTGAAAGAAGCTAATTTTTCACGATTTGCGTCAATTTTCTGACGAATTTCTGAAATGTCCATAAATACTCCTTTTTTGTATCGTTTTATTATACCATATTCTCTCATTTCTTTCCATCTTTTGCTCTACTCCCCTTTTCATGAAAAAAGAAGCCTTTCGGCTCCCCTCCTTATAAAACTTTTGCAGAAGTACGACTAATCTCCTCTACTTGAATATTCTCGGATTCAAATTTTTGCTTTAAGGCTGCCAAATCAACTGAACCATCAATTTGAACTTCTATAATCACCTTACCATCTTTACGCGGAATATTAACTGTATGGGAGATATTTAAATTTTCTTCAACGATTAGAGAAACAATCTTACCAAGAACGCCGACTTCGTTTTCTGTAACAAAACGCACACGAATTCCTTCCTCACCATAACCAGCAATTTCAAGAAAGGCTTGGAAAACATCACGGTCCGTAATAACCCCATAGACTTGATGGTTATCAACCACAGGAAGAATACCAATCTTATTTTTCAACATCAAATAAGTTGCATCCTCTAGACTCGCATAACCTGAAACAGTGACAACATCACGGATCATGACATCTTTTACTTTTGTCTTATTTAGAAGATAATTCATCTCATAGATAGAAAGACTTGTTGCCTTGGATGGACTAGCTTGGGCAATGGTTCCCTCAGTCACCAAACCAACCAATTGATCATTTTCGATAACAGGCAAGCGGTGCAAACCTTGCTCTCTCATCAAATCTGCTGCATGAGATACTGTTGTATCTGGACTAATGTACACTACCTTGCGGGTCATAAAATCTTTAACTGCCATGAGATTTCTCCTTTTCTATTCTTGTTCCTATTATACAATCTTTTTGTAAATCTATCAAACGCTTACATTTCTTTTTCAAAATTCAGAAAAGTATGAATAAGCTAGCAAAAAGAGCTCTAAAATCGAGCTCTATAAATGAAGGTATGATATCTTTCATTCGATTTTTTCAATTATTAGAAATTAATCTTTTAATGTAGATGCAGATTTGTTCGCAATCTCCATATGCCGACTAAAAAGGTCCCCCTTACTATAATGATAATTGCTTCGCAATCTTCATCCACCTACTAAAAAGGTCTCCAGGACTATAATGATGATTACTTCGTAATCTCTATCTGCCGACTAAAAAGGTCCCCCGGACTATTAATGAGGATTACTTCGTAATCTTCATCCACCGACTAAAACAATCCACTGGATTGTTTTAGCCACCTAGATATGCTTTTCTGACTTCTTCTGATGAGGCGAGTTCTTTTCCTGTTCCTGATAGGACGATTTTTCCTGTTTCCAATACATAGCCTCGGTCAGAGATTGCGAGTGCCTTATTGGCATTTTGTTCAATCAAGAGGACGGTTGTTCCTTGTTTCTGGATATCTTGAATGATATCAAAAATCTCTTGGATAAAGATTGGGGCAAGTCCCATAGATGGCTCGTCTAAAAGAAGAAGTTTTGGTGTTGACATAAGAGCACGTCCCATGGCAAGCATTTGTTGTTCCCCTCCTGAAAGAGTGGCTGCATCTTGGTTCTTCCGTTCTTCAAGACGCGGGAAACGTGAGAAAACTTTCTTCAAGTTAGCTTGATTTTCTTCACGATTTTTCTTTAAGAAAGCACCCATTTCTAGATTTTCCATAACAGTCAAGCCAGGGAAGACGTGGCGTCCTTCTGGTACCTGTGAAAGACCACCTGCCACGATTTTCTGAGCTGGCATTTTTTGGATTTCTTGACCTAAAAATTCAATCTTTCCTGAGCTTGGTCGAACTAGACCTGACAAAGTACGGAGAATGGTTGTCTTACCTGCACCATTGGCACCGATAAGGGAAACAACTTCTCCTTCATTCACTTCAAAGCTTACATCACGGACTGCTTGGATCATGCCGTAATGCACAGAAAGATTATCAACTTTTAACATAGACATTAGGCTTCACCTCCTAGATAAGCTTCGATAACGCGTTTATTGGTCTTAATTTCGTCTGGAGTTCCTTGAGCAATCAAACGACCGTATTCAAGTACGTAGATACGTTCTGTTACTTCCATGACCAGATTCATATCGTGTTCAATCAGCATGATTGTAATTTTAAATTCATCTTTGATACGACGAATTAACTCAGTCAATTCAGCTGTTTCCTGTGGATTCATACCTGCTGCTGGTTCATCCAAAAAGAGAATTTTAGGTTCCGTAGCGAGGGCACGAACAATTTCCAAACGACGTTGTTGTCCGTAGGCGAGGTTTTTAGCAAGAGTCTCTGCATCTCCATCTAAATCAAAGATTTTCAGCAATTCCAAAGCTTTAGCCTTTAATTCTTTTTCACTCTTGTAAAAAGCTGGTAAGCGTAAGAAACTAGCAAAAACATGTTGTTTGTGATGGTTGCCAAAGGCAATCAAAACATTGTCCAAAACGGTTAAATCTTTAAAGAGACGGATATTTTGGAAAGTACGTCCAAGTCCCAAAGAAGCAATCTTATATGGTGCCTTTCCATTCAAAAGGTGACCATCAAGGGTAACAGTCCCCTCACTTGGTTCATAAACACCCGTCAAGAGGTTGAAAAGAGTGGTTTTCCCAGCTCCGTTTGGACCAATTAGTCCAACCAATTCCCCTTCGTTCAATTCAAGAGTCACATCTCCAACAGCTGTTAGACCACCAAAATGTTTGGTTAACTGTTTTACTTCAAGTAATGCCATTAGTTTTGTTCCTCCTTCTTAGATTTTTTAAAGAAACCTGATAGGCTTAATTCCCATGTTCCAAGGAGTCCACCTGGTCTGAAAATCATTACCAATACCAAGGCCAAAGCGTAAATAATCATACGCACACTAGCAACATCTTGGAGAAGCATATTCAAAATTCCAAGAACAATAGCTGAAACAATGGCACCTGTAATGGAACCAAGTCCACCAAATACAACAATAATCAAAACGTTGATTGAGTTGATGAAGGTGTAATCTTTCGGTACAACAGAGCCGATAAATCCTGCCTGAAGTGACCCAGCAATACTTGCAGTAATGGCACCAAAGACAAAAGCTATGATTTTAATTTTAGTCGTATTAACCCCAACTGACTCAGCAGCGATTTCATCCTCACGAACAGAGAGGGTTGAACGACCAATTGGACTACGCAAGAAGTTCAAGGTTGCAATGGTCGTAATCACGACAAAGAAGTAAACCATTTGCCAAGTTGTAAAGTTAGGAATTCCCAAGATACCTGCCGCACCATTTGTAAGGCTTCCACCATTGATGATAAAGATACGGATAATTTCAGAAACACCTAGAGTCGCCACCGCAAGGTAGTCCCCCTTCAAGCGTAAGGTTGGAATTCCGACAAGCAAGGCAACTGCTCCTGAAAGCAAAGCACCTACAAGCATAGCTCCAAAGAAGGCACCGTAGGTTGGTGATTTAGAACCAATAATCGCTGCTGCGTAGGCACCAATCGCCATAAAACCAGCATGACCAAGTGAAAATTGTCCTGAAAAACCAACGATTAAGTTGAGACCAACAGCTAGAATAATATTAATTCCGATTTGTTGTAAAATCTGTACATAGAATAGATTGAGTACTCCGACTGAAACCAGTACACTAATCAAGCCATAGCCAGCTAACAAAAGGAGTAACCATAGAATATTAACTTTTAAATTTTCTTTCATCGTTTACACCTTCTCTTTCACATTTTTACCAAGGATACCAGCTGGGCGGACAATCAAGATTAACAACAAGATTCCATAAACAATGGCATCACGGAAGTCTGACATTCCAAAGGCTGTCGCAAAGGTTTCTAATAGACCAATCACAAAACCACCAAGAGCCGCACCAGGAATGATTCCGATACCACCAAGTACTGCGGCAACGAAAGACTTAAGACCTGGAGTAACCCCCATCAAAGGCTCAAGAGAGTTATAATAGAGGGCAATCAGAACACCAGCCGCACCCGCAAGAGCTGAACCCAAAGCGAAGGTAAAGCTAATAGTACGGTTTACATTAATCCCCATCAATTGTGCCGCATCGCTATCTACGGATACCGCACGCATGGCTTTCCCCATCTTAGTCTTTTGGACAATGACTTGTAACAAAATCATCAAAATCAAGGAAATGGCCAAAATCATTAACTGCACATTTGTTAAGCTAATTGGTCCCAAATCATAGCGGACTGTTTGAATCGCTTGAGGAAAGGCACGGGTATTGGCACCAACCAGATAGACCATACCATACTCAAGTAGGAAAGAAACCCCAATAGCTGTAATCAAAACAGCAATACGAGTAGAGTGACGCAAAGGTCGGTAAGCAAGGAACTCAATCACGACACCAAGAATGGCTGTCGCTAGCATAGCTACAATAAGAGCTACAAAGAAATTCATTTGGAAAGAATTAATCAAGAAATAACCGATAAAGGCTCCCATCATATAAATATCACCGTGGGCGAAGTTGATGAGCTTGATAATTCCGTAAACCATGGTATATCCTAGGGCCAACAGCGCATAAACACTACCTAGAATCAAACCATTTACTAGTTGTTGGAGCATAAGATTCACTCTTTCTATTTATAATTTGGAGGGTTTTCCCTCACTTTTTGATAGGTTCTTAAACACCGAAACAGGGAGTGAGTCAGAGGCTCATTCCCTATTTCAACATTTTTCTATTATGGTTTTACAACCTCTGCTGCTTCAACCTTACCATTGTTCATAGTCATCATGTAAGCAGTTTTGACTGTGTTGTGATCTGCATCGAAGCTTGTTTTACCAGTTACACCTTCAAAGTCTTTTGTTTTAGCAAGATTATCCTTGATTTCCCCAGAGTTTTTAGCACCTTTTGCTGCGTTTGCTACAAGGTGAACTGAGTCATAAGCCAAGGCTGCAAATGTTGAAGGCTCTTCATTGTACTTAGCACGGTAAGCGTCAAGGAAGGCTTTTGCTTTAGCTGAAACTTCTACAGTAGTTGAGAAACCTGAGATAAAGTAGATGTTTGATGCTTTTTCAGCAGTTGCTTGTTGTACAAACTCTTCACCGTTGAATCCATCACCACCAATGATTGGTTTGTCAATTCCCATACCACGCGCTTGGTTTACAATTTTACCAGCTTCAGTGTAGTAACCTGGGACGACGATAGCATCAAAGTCTTTCCCTTTCATTTTTGTAAGGGCTGCTTGGAAGTCTGTGTCGCCTGCTACGAAAGTTTCATCTGCAACGATTTCACCTTTGTAAGCTTCACGGAAGGCTTTAGCAATACCTTTAGCATAGTCGCTGGCATTGTCAGTGTAAAGAACAACTTTCTTAGCTTGTAATTTTTCAGAAACATAGTTTGAGATAATTTTTCCTTGGAAGCTATCTTGGAAAGTTCCAATAAAGAGGTAATCTTGACCTTTAGTCAATCCATCTTGAGTCGCACTTGGCGAAATCAATGGAACACCTGCTTTTGTAGCGTTCGCTACCGCAGCTGCAGTTGCACCAGATGTCGCAGGTCCTACGATTGCTGATACTTTAGATTGGGTTACAAGGTTAGTTGTTACTGAAGCTGCCTCAGCTGTTTCAGATTTGTTATCTTTATCGACTACTTCGATTTGTTTTCCATCGATACCACCTGCAGCATTGATTTCATCAACGGCAAGTTGGGCACCTTTTTGTTCAGATGTTCCGTAGGCAGCTACGGCACCAGTTTCTTCGAAGTTAAATCCGATTTTGATTGTCTTTTCCTCTACTGAGTTACCAGCAGCGTTTGACGCTCCAGACTTCACTTCTCCACAGGCTGCAAGAAGTGCTACACTTGCAAGCGCCACAAACGATAGGGCAAATTTTTTCTTCATCTTTTTGTCTCCTTATTTCTTAAATAAATAGCATGTTAAGAATATACCGAATTATCAGAAAATTGTCAACACTTTTCTTGAACTTTTTCGATGATAACGTTTTCCTCTCGATAAAGATTACCCACAAAGGGTGTTTCCAGCTCTTGGATATGACAAACTCTGACTTTTTTTATAAACTTTTCCTTGCTCAAGCGCCCGACCAATTGCTCCACTTCTTGAGTTGGAACATAGAGCTGCAAGTAGCGATGTTTCTTGGAATGATAGGTAATATCTCCATAATCCTGCAGTTTTTTGGCATCCCGATTATAGTAAAGATAGATAATCAAGCCAGATCGATTGACTTTTTCAAACATGATAAATCCTCTTTCTAAGAAATCTCTCCCTATTATATCAAAAAAAGCAAACCCCGTCGAGTTTGCCTTCTATCATCATTAGTTCAATGAATTGTTGGCCATAATTTCATCAATAAAGCCATATTCAAGTGTTTCTTGGGCACTCATCCAATTATCACGTTCTGCATCTGCGTGGACTTTTTCGATTGACTGTCCTGAATTTTCAGCCAAGATTTTTTCCAAGGTATTACGAGTTTTGAGCAAGTGTTCTGCAGCGATAGCCATATCGGTTTGTTGGGTACCACCACCTGTTCCACCCATTGGTTGGTGAATCATGTATTCTGCATTTGGAAGCATGAAACGTTTGCCTTTTGCTCCACTTGATGCGATGACTGTTCCCATAGATGCAGCCATTCCCATAACAATGGTTTGGACATCTGCCTTGATAAAGTTCATGGTATCAACGATTGCCAAACCAGCTGAAACGGAACCACCAGGTGTATTGACATAAAGGTAAATATCTTTTGTACTATCTTGAGCATCCAAGAAAAGCAATTGGGCAATAACAGAGTTGGCCATGTTGTCTTCAACTGGACCTGTCAGCATAATGATGCGGTCTTTGAGAAGACGTGAGTATATATCGTAGGAACGTTCTCCACGGCTTGTTTGTTCAATAACTACAGGAATCATTTATTTCTCCTTTTGAATTTTAATTTTGTTTGTCAGATGACTGAAGATAAGACTATTATAATATCTTGGTCAAAAAAGGTCAAATTTTTGCTCTGTTTTCATCAGACAGAAACAAAAATTCAACCTCCTTTCACGACTGGAAATTCTTTTCCAATTCATTCTTCTTTTCGATTTTATTTGGTACCGAACAAGCGGTCTCCAGCATCTCCAAGACCTGGGACGATATAACCATGTTCGTTCAAGCGTTCATCCAAGGCTGCTGTAAAGATTTCTACATCTGGATGAGCTTCTTGGAGGGCTTTTACACCTTCTGGAGCAGATACAAGACAGACAAATTTGATATTTGATGCGCCACGTTTTTTAAGAGAATCAACAGCCAAGATTGCTGATCCACCTGTTGCCAACATTGGGTCTACTACAAAAATTTGACGTTGGTCAATATCTTCAGGCAATTTCACTAAGTACTCAACTGGTTGAAGTGTTTCTTCATCACGGTACATACCGATGTGGCCAACTTTAGCAGCTGGAACCAAGCTCAAGAGACCATCAACCATCCCGATACCTGCGCGCAAGATTGGAACGATGGCCAATTTCTTACCTGCCAATTGTTTTTGAACTGTTTTTGTAATTGGTGTTTCGATTTCCACATCTTCTAGTGGAAGATCACGAAGTACTTCATACCCCATCAACATTGCAATCTCATCTACTAGCTCACGAAAAGCTTTTGTAGAAGTATCTGTACGACGCAAGATGGACAATTTGTGTTGAATCAGCGGGTGATTAATAACTTCAATTTTTCCCATTTTTGGAATTCCTTCTTTCAATTTATTCTTCTTATTATACCAAAAAACGGTTTAAAAATCTTTCTAAACCATTTATTTTTGATAATTTTTACATTAGATCTGCCTCTTTAAGAGCTGCCTGTACTGTCTCAAGTGGTAAATGGGTTAATTCTGTTCCCTTTTCTTGGTAAAGGTATTGGGCATAGTCGTCCATTCTGTACTGGTTGATATAAACCACGCGCTTGCAGCCGACCTGAAGCAATTGTTTTGTACAGTTGAGACAAGGAAAATGGGTCACATAGGCTGTAAAGCCTTTAGGAACACCACGTTCTGCACCTTGAAGGATAGCATTGACCTCAGCGTGAAGGGTGCGAACACAGTGTCCTTCAATGACCAGACATTCGTGGTCAATACAATGCTCAGTCCCTGACACCGAACCATTGTAACCAGTGGAAATAACCTTATTATCCTTAACCAGAATTGCGCCCACTTTGGCACGTTTACAAGTGGAACGATTGGCAATTAGTAGGGCTTGGGCTGCAAAATACTCATCCCAGGCTAGTCTTTTTTCAGTCATATCTCTTCTCCTTTTTCTCTATTTTTTAAAAAATGGTAACCGTAAATCCGCAATCTTTTCAGCAGGTACCTTCATGCCATCCTTAATCCATTTTAGAAGAACTGAGACGATGGCTGAACTCCAGAAGGAATGAAGATAAGAGCTGACACCTTTTGATTTTCCATGGTATTTTTCTAGAAATTCCTGCATAGCTTGGACAAAGATTTTTTCCAGATGGTAATCTAAGGCAAGTTGAATCACTCTGGCTTCCTTTCTTGCCTCGCGAAAAAGGTGAACCCAGACCAGATAAAGGTCTGTCTTTAAATCATAATGATGCAGCTGTTCCATAATATTATGGACACTCCGTTTAAAGACACTCTCTAAAATTTCCTCTTTGGAATCATAATTACGATAAAAGGCCGCACGCGAAACGCCTGCACGTTTGACCAATTCAGAAATACTAATCTTGGTCAAGTCCTTTTTTTCCAAGAGTTGCAAGAGGGCTGTTTCGATAGCTTCTCTAGTTAATAAATTGGATTCTTGGTTTGATTTTCTGAGATTTTCAAGAGATTTTTCAGAGATTCTACGTTCAGACATAACATTTTCTTTCTACTTGTCACAACAGACGGATGAGGCTTTTGTTTCAAGGGCTTTCATGATATAATTGTAAAAAAAGACAGAACCTTTGTCAATGTATAACTGACAAAGATGGAGAATTTCTATGACTTGGAAGATTATTGCTGACTCTGGTTGTGATTATCGTCAACTGGCAAAACCAGCTATTGACACAACCTTTGTAAGTGTTCCCTTAACCATTCAAGTAGCTGATCAGATCTTTGTTGATGATGCCAATCTTGATATTGACCAAATGATGGAAACCATGTATGCAACTGCAGAAGCTTCAAAATCAGCTTGTCCAAGCCCAGATGATTATTTACGAGCATTTGAAGGAGCCAAAAACATTTTCCTAGTAACCATCACAGGTACTCTTTCTGGCAGCCACAATAGTGCTCAACTGGCTAAGAATATTTATCTGGAAGACCATCCTGATACTAAGATTCATGTGATTGATAGTTTGTCTGCTGGCGGTGAAGTTGACTTGCTTGTAGAAAAATTAAATGACTTGATTGACCAGGGTCTATCTTTTGAAGAAGTGGTTGAAGCTATCACAGCTTATCAAGAAAAAACCAAGTTGCTCTTTGTTCTAGCCAAAGTCGATAACTTGGTGAAGAACGGCCGTTTGAGCAAACTTATCGGTACGGTCGTTGGCCTTCTAAATATCCGTATGGTCGGAGAAGCTAGTGAAACTGGAACCCTCGAATTGCTACAAAAAGCGCGAGGTTCAAAGAAATCAGTTCAAGCTGCCTATGAGGAGTTAGTAAAAGCAGGATATGCTGGTGGTCGTATTGTCATGGCTCAACGCAATAACGAGAAATGTTGCCAACAGCTTTCAGACCGAATCCGTGAAAATTTCCCACAGGCGGATATTAAAATTCTCCCAACATCTGGTCTCTGCAGTTTTTATGCAGAAGATGGTGGTTTGCTGATGGGATATGAAATTGATTAATTGCATTCTTGACAAGAGGTGACTTCATCTCTTGTTTTTTTGTGGTACAATAGAGCTATGAAACATTTTGATACTATCGTCATCGGTGGAGGACCTGCTGGTATGATGGCTACAATTTCCAGTAGCTTTTATGGTCAGAAAACCCTCCTCATCGAAAAAAATCGGAAACTTGGAAAAAAATTATCTGGGACTGGTGGGGGACGTTGCAATGTCACCAACAACGGAACTCTAGATGACCTACTAGCTGGAATCCCTGGAAATGGGCGCTTTCTCTACAGTGTATTCTCCCAGTTTGATAACCATGATGTCATTAACTTTTTTACAGAAAATGGGGTTAAACTTAAAGTCGAGGACCACGGACGCGTCTTTCCTGCTAGTGACAAGTCTCGTACCATTATCGAAGCCTTGGAAAAGAAAATCACTGAGCTAGGTGGTCAAGTTGCTACTCAAACAGAAATTGTTTCGGTTAAAAAGATAGACGACCAGTTTGTCCTTAAGTCCGCAGACCAAACCTTCACTTGTGAGAAACTCATTGTCACAACAGGTGGTAAATCCTATCCTTCGACTGGTTCAACTGGGTTTGGTCACGAGATTGCCCGTCATTTTAAGCACACCATCACCGAGCTTGAGGCAGCTGAAAGTCCTTTGTTGACAGATTTTCCCCACAAGGCCTTGCAGGGAATTTCACTGGATGATGTGACCCTAAGCTATGACAAGCATGTCATCACCCATGATCTACTCTTTACTCACTTTGGTTTATCTGGCCCTGCTGCTCTGCGTATGTCTAGCTTTGTCAAGGGTGGGGAGGTTCTCTCACTCGATGTTCTGCCTCAACTTTCTGAAAATGACTTGGCTACATTTCTAGAAGAAAATAGGGAAAAATCCTTGAAAAATGCCTTAAAAACTTTGCTTCCAGAACGCTTGGCAGAATTTCTTGTGCAAGGATATCCTGAAAAAGTCAAACAGTTGACTGAAAAGGAACAAGAACAACTTCTCCAGTCCATCAAAGGACTTAAAATTCCTGTTACTGGTAAAATGTCCTTAGCTAAATCCTTTGTTACCAAGGGTGGCGTCAGTCTTAAGGAAATCAACCCTAAAACTCTGGAAAGCAAGCTAGTCCCTGGACTCCACTTTGCAGGCGAGGTCCTAGATATTAACGCCCACACAGGTGGCTTTAACATCACTTCTGCCCTCTGTACTGGCTGGGTGGCAGGATCAAACCCAATCTAAATCTAAATTATTCAATGGAACAATCAGCCCCAAAAGAAAGGAAGTCCTTTGGAACATATTATCTTGTTAAGGGGAGTTACTCCTAATGGAAAAAATGCTATCCCTAAAATGTCTTATCTAGTAGATATCTTGACAGAAGCTGGTTTTCAACAAGTTCGAACCTATATTCAAAGTGGGAATATCATTCTTGAAAGTGACTTAGATTTAGAAAAAATACGAGAGCGTGTTCATACTCTAATAAATGAAAATATTGGTGCTGACTTAAAAATGGTAATCAAGAACAAAAGTGATTTTAAAAAAATTGTCCAAGAAAACCCGTTTGGAGAACACTATCTTTATGACCGTATACACGTGATTTTTTATCAAGAATCTATTCAAAGTCTCCCTTTAGAAAAATTGAAAATTGATTACGGTGAAGAAGAAATTTGTATCGGTAACCATTGTCTTTACCTCTATCTCCCTAGAACTGCAAAACAAAAGAAACTCTATACCAACTATCTTGAAAAGCTTTTTAATGTAGATTTGACCATGCGAAAACTAAATGTAGTAGAAAAATTATTAAGCAAGTAGTGCTTGAATTTAGTAAAAATCGGAAGAATACTCCTCCGATTTTATTTTGTCTGAGTTTGGACATAGTAGGCAATGACATCTGATGTGTACTGGGCTGTTCCTGGGCCAAATTTGTCAATGTTTTCCTTAAACTCTGGATTATAGACATAGCCTTTTCCAATATAACCAAAGACCTCGATAGAGCAGTCAAATCCATAAGTACGGATGGCTTGCAAGAGTTTGCCTGCTTCTTCTTGGTTTTCGGTTGCTGTTACAGGTAGACCAGCTTGAAGATTTTGTGCCAAAGCTTGAAAAACTTGGTTGAAGGCAGCCGTAGCCTCGTCTTCGTGACCTTTCTGGCGCTCCAGCGCTTGGTCCATGACTTCTTGTCCATATTTCTCTACCGCCTCTTGGTGGTATTTTTGATGGTCTTGGTAGTTAAATCCAGCAAATTTCTCTTGAATGCTCATTTCTCTTTCTCCTTTTTGTTCTTGAATGGTTTTTTGCAAGGTTGAAATCAAGGTATCCAGATGTTCCCTTTCTCGAGTCAAATAGTCCAACTGTCTGGTCAAGTGACGCAACAAATCTGATCTATCTTCCTTTAACAGCTCTGATATTTTTTCTAAAGAAAAGCCTAGATATTTGTAGTAAAGAATGACCTGAAGTCGCTCCAAATCCTCCTGACTGTAGGTTCGATAGCCGTTTCCCGACTTTAAAGGAACTAAGAGTCCTATCTTATCGTAGTGATGCAGGGTCTTAACAGAGACACCTGAAAGCTGGGCAGCTTCTTTTATATGGTACATGATTTCCTCCTTATACTCAATGAAAATCAAAGAGCAAACTAGGAAGCTAGCCGTAGGCTGTACTTGAGTACGGTAAGGCGACGCTGACGTGGTTTGAAGAGATTTTCAAAGAGTATTACATTGATAGTATAACCCCTCCCCCTAGGTCAGAGTCAAGCGTTTTTGCGAAATTTTTAAAAATTTTTGAGAAAGGTGTGAAAACTTGAAAATGGTTTTCTTGACAGACCTTAGAAAACATGATAGGATAGTCAAGTCTATCAATCAAAAGAATCGCTCAGTTTGAGTACTGATGAGGCTATTTGCCAAGGGCAGTAGCTTTTTCTTTTGTAACACTAATTTTAGGAGTTTAACTATGTCTGAAAAATCGCAATGGGGTTCTAAACTGGGCTTTATCCTAGCATCTGCTGGTTCAGCCATTGGACTTGGTGCCGTTTGGAAATTCCCCTACATGACTGCTGCTAATGGTGGTGGAGGCTTTTTACTGGTCTTTCTTATCTCCACTATTTTAATCGGTTTCCCCCTTTTGCTAGCTGAATTTGCCCTTGGCCGAAGTGCTGGTGTCTCTGGGATTAAAACCTTTGGAAAACTGGGCAAGAATGGCAAGTACAACTTCATCGGTTGGATTGGTGCCTTTGCCCTCTTTATCCTCTTATCTTTCTACAGTGTTATTGGAGGATGGATTCTAGTTTATCTGGGTATTGAGTTTGGAAAATTGTTCCAACTTGGTGTAACTAGTGATTACGCTCAGTTATTTACTTCAATCATTTCAAATCCAGTCATTGCCCTAGGAGCTCAAGCAGCCTTTATCCTGTTGAATATCTTTATTGTATCACGTGGTGTTCAGAAAGGGATTGAAAGAGCATCTAAGGTTATGATGCCCCTGCTCTTTATCATCTTTGTTGTCATCATCGGGCGCTCTCTCAGTTTACCAAATGCCATGGAAGGCGTTCTCTACTTCCTCAAACCAGACTTTTCAAAACTGACCAGTGCTGGTCTCCTCTATGCTCTGGGACAATCTTTCTTTGCCCTCTCACTAGGGGTTACAGCCATGCTGACCTACGCTTCTTACTTGGACAAGAAAACCAATCTGGTCCAATCAGGGATTTCCATTGTAGCCATGAATATCTCGGTATCCATCATGGCAGGTCTAGCCATTTTCCCAGCCATGTCAGCCTTCAATATCCAGTCTGAAGGGGGACCAAGCTTACTCTTT
The DNA here is from genome assembly GCF_963516575.1 of uncultured Streptococcus sp. Lineage (GTDB taxonomy): Bacteria > Bacillota > Bacilli > Lactobacillales > Streptococcaceae > Streptococcus. The sequence continues at coordinate 29,339 of NZ_CAUQCP010000008.1, read as the reverse complement.
ATCGTCTTGCCTCAACTCTTTGACAAGATGCCTTTGGGAACCATTTTCTACATCCTCTTCCTCCTGCTCTTCCTCTTTGCGACGGTCACTTCTTCTGTCGTTATGTTGGAAATCAATGTAGGCAATATCACCAATCAGGACAACAGCAAGCGTGCCAAGTGGAGTGTGATTTTAGGAATTTTGACCTTTGTCTTTGGAATCCCTTCAGCCCTTTCTTACGGTGTTATGGCAGATGTTCACATCTTTGGGAAGACCTTCTTTGACGCTATGGATTTCTTGGTTTCCAATCTTCTCATGCCATTTGGAGCTCTCTGCCTTTCACTTTTTACAGGCTATATCTTTAAAAAGGCTCTTGCCATGGAGGAACTCCATCTCGATGAAACAGCATGGAAACAAGGACTTTTCCAAGTCTGGCTCTTCCTTCTTCGTTTCGTCATTCCAATCATCATCATCGTGGTCTTTATCGCCCAATTTATGTAGTCAAAAAGGACTTGAGTAGTGATACTCTTCGAAAATCTCTTCAAACTGCGTCAACGTCGCCTTGCCGTACTCAAGTACAGCCTGCGGCTAGTTTCCTAGTTTGCTCTTTGATTTTCATTGAGTATGAACTCAGGCCCTTTCTTTTTTATGGATGGCTAACAATTAATTCCAAATCTTGCCCTTCCAGAGTCCAAGCTTCAACATCACTTGGTAGGATAAAGTGGCTGCCTTTTTGGATTGGATAGTTTTTTCCGTCAACAGTCACTTGACCTTGACCAGCCAAGACACTCAACAAGCTGTAGTCAGCTGTCTTTTCGAAGTCAACTTTTCCAGTAATTTCCCACTTGTAAACTGCAAAGAAATCATTGGAAACAAGTAAAGTTGAACGCAAGTCATTAGCCTTAACTGTAACAGGACGGCTATTTGCTGGTTCACCAATGTTCAAAACATCAATGGATTTTTCAAGGTGAAGTTCACGCAAGTTTCCCTTGTCATCCTTACGGTCAAAGTCATAGACACGGTAGGTTGTATCGCTAGACTGTTGGGTTTCAAGAATCAAGATGCCCGCACCGATAGCGTGCATAGTCCCGCTTGGTACATAGAAGAAATCTCCAGCCTTAACAGGAACTTTTGTCAGCAAGGCATCCCAGTTTTTATCCTCTATTTGCTGGCGAAGTTCTTCTTTTGACTTGGCATTATGCCCGTAGATAATCTCTGATCCCTCATCCGCTGCAATGATGTACCAGCACTCTGTTTTTCCAAGTTCGCCTTCATGCTCTAGTCCATAGGCATCGTCTGGGTGAACTTGGACACTGAGCCAGTCGTTGGCATCCAGAATCTTAGTCAAAAGTGGAAATACAGGCTCAGAACGGTTGCCGAACAATTCACGGTGCTCTGCATATAAAGTCGCAAGGTCTGTTCCCTCGTAGCGACCATTGGCAACTTTAGAGACACCATTTGGATGGGCTGAGATGGCCCAGTATTCCCCGATTTTTTCACTTGGGATATCATAGCCAAACTCATCACGTAGCTTGGTTCCACCCCAGATTTTTTCTTGCATAACTGATTGTAAAAATAATGGTTCTGACATCTTCTTCTCCTGTCTGATTTTTCTCCCCTCATTATAGCAAAAAAAGAGTTCGAATTGAACTCTTTTTAACATCTTATAAAGTAGGGAGAAGATTTTATAAAAATAGTAACGATATACTTTTTTCTTTGATAGAGACGAACATAAAAGACTCTTGTAAAGCTAGCTGTCACTGGACTTTATCTCTCAACTCTCATTCAAAAATTACTTTAATGAAGCATCTATTTTCATAAACGAACAAAACTGAAACCAGTCTTCTTTTTAAATCAAAGCTGTAATAGCCGTCACAAGGCCAAAAACGATACCTAGAGCATTGGCAGCAGCAAGGGGAATATCTCTTTCTTGAAAAGACCGTAGTAAACCCAGAGACTACAGTTGATGGCAGCAACCAAGGACTGGATGAAATTTCCTTTTTGACCAGCCAGATTGTTCATAATTTGTGGGAAGTAAGACACATACATCATAACAGACATGAAGGTCGCTACCCAACCCAAAACGTTCATTTGTTTTTCGGACATTTTCAAAACCTCTTTTATTCTTTTATGCTTTTTATTTTATATGATGCAAAAACAAGCAAGAGTTTGAGAGTTTTGCTATAAAAATGTAAACTATCACAGTCTTGTGATAAGAAAGAAGAGTGAGATTAGAAAAAATATATATAATCAGAAAAACGCATATTACTATGTATTGAAAAATCTTGATACTGGGTGTTTTATTGCTGAAATATTTACTTTATTTTTTGATAAAACTGACTTTTAAGCCAGAATCAATATTTTCCTAAATCTACAACTTGTTGATATCTACTTTCATCATCAATATGATGGGCAATTTCTAACATCATAACAGGAAGAGAAAATAGTAGTTCATGTACCATGAAGGCGTTTTCTTTGTCTAGGGCTGCGGTCACTTCATCAGCCAATAACAGATTTTTTTTACGAAGAAGAAAACGTGCCAATTCAATCCTTACTCTTTGTCCCCCAGAAATATTCTCCCCGTTATTTTTGATAATAAAATCCATCCCACCCGTCAATTCAAAATCTAGTTTGACTTGTTTCAAAACGGCAAGCAACTCTTCCTCAGAAAATTCTTGTCCTAAGGTCAAATTATAACGAACTGTATCGTTAAAGAGAAATGGATGTTGGCTAATAATTCCTATACTGGATACAAAACTTGATGTACATTCATTAACAGTTGTCACACCGATAATTTCTCCCTCATCTGCTATTTCTTCTCCAGTAATGAGTCGAAACAAGGTTGACTTACCACAACCACTCGGTCCTTTGATTAAAACTTTCTGACCTGCTTGAACATCCAAATTTAGATGAGTAAAAAGTTGTCTGTCACCATAGGATTTACTTAAATTTTTAATGTGCAGAGCATTCAATTCTTGCACATCTTTTTTATCTATCTGTTTTACATCTCCAATTTCTAATACTCCAAAAATCTTATCTGCTGTCGTTTTTGCTCCTTGTATATCTACAGCATCATACATAATAGTCTGAATAGGGCTCACTAACTGACCTGCTGCGATGTACATGGCAACAAGACTTGCCACTGACACTTTCTGCCCAGCCATAGCAAAGTAAAAACCTAAAACAAGTGGTAAAACTTGGCTTAAGAATACCATAAAACCGTTACAAAAGAAAATTATATTATGGGTAAAGCAAAATTTTTGAATGGCTAGTTGATAATGTCGATTAATCTTCCAAAATCTGTTCTGATTTTCAGAAATTGCTTGGTTCATGAGTAGAGTATGTGCTCCTCGGATACTATCAGATACTTGATTATGCACTTCTACTCTGCCTTGTGCCATATCATCACCAGTATGTTTGAGTCTTTTATTCATCAAGAACTGAGGAATAGGACGTAAAATAGTGAAAAAGACAAAAATACTACCTAGTAACAAATTTTGCGAAATAATATAAATCGCTGTTAGTAATGCTACAAAACTCCAGCAAATGATATTAACGTATTTTTCTAAGTAATTATCCCCCAAATACTCCATATCTTGTGTGAGCATGGTGATTTTTTCATCTTCGTTAAAATCTTTATTTATCATCAGCTTGTCAAATAAATCTGCCCTCATATTCATTTGAATTTCACGTCTAAAAACATTATGTGTATGATTACAAAAGAGCATTAAGCTATACAAGACGAAGTATACTGTAAAGCCAAAAACAGCAAACTGTATGATTTTAGAATAAGTCAGTTCTTCTTGATTTAAGGACAAGGCTTGTGAGACGACTAAGGGTTGAGCAAGAGCTAAACCTCCATTTGCCAGTGCACCGATGATAGTATAAAACTTCGTTTTCTTATCCAGATAGTGAAATATTTTATTCATAACGCCCTCCTAGAAAAAGAGAGATGCTAGCACTCCTCTCCATTTTTACTATATAAACTTAACAAATATTACAATTATTGCTTACAACTTCAACTTTTTTGCAACCTTTTTGTTTTTCTTAACAGACATTTTTTGCTTACCCCTCTCTAGTCCACATCTAAAATATCTTCATAGCAACCAGAAATAGCATAAAGTGCTAGATTTTTACGAATTTTCTCTTGCATATTCTTACAAATCACAGAAGAGCTTAATTCCGTAATATGCTTGATCATTGGACAAAATCCTGATTTACAAACTAAAACAAAGGGACATGTTTTACAGTCTTCTCTAACAGACAGAAAGCAGCCTTTCATATGAATCTTGTTTTATACTGTTATATTTTTATTATAAGATTTTAGAAAAATGCTGTCAATTGCTTTATATGAAAAAGACCGGATTGCTCCGATCTTTCAATAGTTCATATTCTCACATTATGTTTTAAGAATAATTAAGGTTAACTTCAAATGACTAAGCGCGTTATTTCATACGATAAAAATCAAGCACTAGACCAGCAGGACCTTTAACTAATAAGGACTCTGTTCCCCAATCCGTTTCACAAAGACCGTGTAAAATCTCGACACCGATCTCTTTTAAACGTTGGTAATTCTGATTTAGATCCTCAACCTCGATATGAAGAATGATTCCTGACTGAAAATCTTCCAAAGGAATCAAATGATTTTGGGACAACATCAGACAGTGACTGCCAATCGTAAACTGAGCAAAACTGTCATCAACATAATCTGCCTTTTTATCCAAAATACGCTCCAAGTCAGCACAGACTTGGGGAACATCTGAAACGATAATATCTAATTGATTTAAATTCATTTACTATCCTCCATAAAAAGACCGGATTGCTCCGATCTTTTCAAGTTTCTCTCTATGAAAATCAAAGAATAAACAAGGTAAAACCAAGTTTGATGGCAAATCTTTGCTCATCAAACTACGAAAAATCCCTTGGGACTTTTTCTAGGCTTCGCACTAGATTCCATCATTGAAAATTAAGGTTTCAATGATGGAATCGTCGGCAGTAACCTAATAAAGAAGGCTACAAATTTATCTTTGATTTTCGACGAGAGAAATTATTTAATTGCGCGTGATTGCAATCCTTCTTCTTCCAAGAAGAGACGGAATGGTACGAGTTCTTCTGCTTCGTATTTTTCCTTGAAGGCTTTGATTGCTTCTTCTGAGTGAAGTTTTGGATCCAATTCAAGTACTTCTACTGGAAGTGGACGGTGTGGAGTGATGCGAGCATCGATAACAACAGTTTTACCTTCTTTGTTCAATTTAACAGCTTCTGCAACAACTGCATCGATGTCTTCGATACGGTTTACTGTAAATCCAACAGCTCCTTGAGCTTCTGCAATTTTAGCGTAGTCAGCGTTTGTGAAGTCACAACCAAACAAGTGTTTGTTTGTGTCTTCGTATTTGTCCTTGATGAAGGCATATTTATCATTTGAGAAGACAACGTTGATAACTGGAAGGTCGTATTGAACGTTTGTGATAACGTCTGGGTAGCACATGTTAAATGCTCCATCACCCATGATGTTCCATATTTGGCGATCTGGATTGTCTTTCTTAGCAGCGATACCACCAGGAAGGGCAATACCCATTGTCGCAAAGAGTGGAGATGTACGCCACATGTTCTTAGGTGTCATGTGAAGGTGACGAGTAGATGTTTGAGTAGTGTCACCTACGTCGATTGAATAGATAGCGTCTTGATCAGCATGTTTGTTGATTGCATTGTAAACTTGGTACAATTGCAATTCACCCTCAGTTTTACCTTCGAGTTTGTTCATGTAATCACGCCAGTTTTGGTTGTTCTTAACGTTTGCACGCCACCATGGAGTTGATTCAACTGGGTTTACTTTGTCAAGGATTGCTTTCGCTGCTTGACCTGCATCACCAAGGATTGAAGCGTCAAGGGCGTGACGTTTACCAAGTTTGTAAGGGTCGATATCGACTTGGATGAATTTTTCAGTATTCTTGAATGCTTCGTAAACTTCAGCAAATGGGAAGTTTGAACCAAGGAAAAGAACTGTGTCTGCTTCAAAGACCACTTCGTTGGCTGGCTTCCAACCAACACGGTAAGCAGAACCTGTCAAACCTTCATAGTTCCATTCGAAAGCTTCAAAGTTTTTACCAGTTGTGATGATTGGTGCTTTGATTTTACGTGACAATTCAGTAATCACTTCACCAGCTTTCACACCACCGTAACCAGCATAGATAACTGGGCGTTCAGCATTGTTCAAGATTTCAACAGCTTTGTTGATTTCAACTTCGTTCAAAGCAGGAGCGATGAATGAACGTTCGTATGAACCTGAACCGTAGTATGAGTTTTCGTCGATTTCTTGGAAACCGAAGTTTACTGGGATTTCAACAACAGCTGGACCTTTTTTAGAAACTGCAGCACGGCAAGCTTCGTCAATTACTTTTGGTAATTGCTCAGCGTAAGCTACACGTTTGTTGTAGACAGCGATACCGTTGTACATTGGGTTTTGGTTTAATTCTTGGAAAGCATCCATGTTGAGTTCGTTAACTGGACGTGATCCAAGGATAGCTAGGAATGGAGTGTTATCCATAGCTGCATCGTAAACACCGTTAATCAAGTGAGTCGCACCTGGACCACCTGAACCAACTGCAACCCCGATTGAGCCGCCGAATTTAGCTTGCATAACCGCTGCAAGAGCACCTGTTTCTTCATGGCGAACTTGCAAGAAGCGGATATCTTTGTCTTCAGCCAAAGCATCCATCAATGAGCTGAGTGTTCCTGATGGGATACCGTAGATTGTGTCTACGCCCCATGTTTTCAATACGTTAAGCATTGCTGCAGATGCAGTAATTTTCCCTTGAGTCATTATAACTCTCCTTCAAATATTTTTAAATCTACTAAGAAGCATTCAGATAAATCATGAAAACGCTTTTAGTAAATTTATTACAACTCTAATTTACCACATTTAATTTTAGTTTACTAAAAATCTGCTCAGAAGTTTTTATTCTCTATTACAGTACAGTTTGAAAACGGTTTTAGATTCTGTTTTATAATACTCAATGAAAATTAAAGAGCAAACTAGGAAACTAGCCGCAGGTTGCTCAAAGCACGGCTTTGAGGTTGTAGATAAGACTGACGAAGTCAGTTACATATATCTACGGCAAGGCGACGTTGACGTGGTTTGAAGAAATTTTCGAAGAGTATTAAAAGCGAGCAAGCTCGCTTTTAATCTATTTTACTAAAGTTTAGCAGAAGTGAACTGGTCAGAACAGATACAGAACTAAAGGCCATGGCTAGACCAGCTAGTTCTGGATTGAGGGCCAGTCCAACACCAGAAAAGACTCCTGCTGCAATCGGAATTCCGGCGACATTGTAGATAAAGGCCCAGAAAAGATTGAGCAGAATACGATTAAAAGTTTTCTTACTCATGTCGAAGGCACGCACCACGCCTAGGAGATTATTGGTTGTCAACACCAAATCTGCTGACTCGATGGCAATATCTGTTCCAGCTCCCATAGCAATCCCCACATCTGCTACACTAAGGGCAGGAGCGTCATTGATACCATCACCAACAAAGGCTACTTTTCCAGTCGCTTGTAGTTTATGGATTTCATGGGCTTTTTCTTCTGGTAAGACACCTGCAATGACCTCTTCGATTCCGATCTGATCGGCAATAGCACGCGCCACACCTGCATTGTCTCCTGTCAGCATGACTGTTTTAAGACCTCGTTTTTTCAACTGACTGATGGCAAGCTTAGCATTTTCCTTAGGAATATCTTGCAGAGCAAGCAAGCCTTTGATTTCATTGTCAACAGCCAAGAAAACAACTGTCTTAGCTTCTTTTTCTAGTTGTTCTAGTTTTTCTTGATAAGTGCTAGAAATGTCCATGCCATCCAGCATTTTAGCATTTCCAAGCAGAACTTGTTTTCCATTGATTTGCCCTGAGACACCTTTTCCGTGCAAGGCTTGGAAATTTTCAACAGTGTCAAGCTCAAGTCCAGCTTCACTCGCTCGTTTCACAACGGCTTCAGCCAGTGGGTGTTGAGAAGCTTCTTCCAAGGAAGCTGCCAATCCAAGCACTTCTACTTCGTCGCCGATGATATCTGTGACCACAGGTTTCCCTTCAGTCAAAGTCCCGGTCTTATCAAAGACGATAGTTTGAACTTTCTGGATTTCCTGTAGAACCGTTCCATTTTTGAGGAGAACTCCCATCTTGGCACTGCGACCTGTCCCCACCATAAGGGCTGTCGGTGTTGCAAGTCCCAAGGCACAAGGGCAGGCAATAATCAGAACTGCTACTCCATAGAGAAGCGAAGACACAAAGCTCGCTCCAAGCACAACTACACTATCCCTGAGCAAGACGAACCAAACCCAAAAGGTCACAATCCCTAAAATGACAACTGCTGGGACAAAAATCCCTGAAATTTTATCCGTCAAGTCCTGAATCGGCGCACGACTTGTCTGAGCTTTCTTCACAAAATCCACAATCTGAGCCAAAACAGTCTCTGAACCAACTTTTTCTGCTCTAAAAACAAGTGTTCCACTATTATTGATGGTTGAACCAATGACGGTATCTCCAACTGTCTTGTCCACAGGCAGACTCTCACCTGTCACCATAGACTCATCAATACTGGAGACACCTTCCACTACGATACCATCAACCGCAATCTTTTCACCGGGACGCACTCGAATCAGGTCACCTACCTTGACTTGCTCCAAAGGAACTTGAACATAGTTATCCTCACGCAAGACTTCTGCAGTTTTAGCCTGCAAGTCAAGTAATTTCTCCACAGCTTGGGAAGTATTTTTCCGCATTTTCTCCTCAAAAACGGCTCCCATAAGAACGAAGAAGAAGATAAAGGCAGCACTTTCAAAGTAAACGGGGAGGCCAGCGAAGAGGGCAACTAAGCTATAGAAATAGGCCACTAGGGTTCCCAGAGCAACCAAGGTATCCATGTTGGCATTGTGCTTTTTAAAACTAGCCCAAGCACTTTGGATATAAGGACCACCTGCTACTAGCATAATCGGTGTTGTGGCTAAAAAGGTGCCCCAACGCATGACTTGGTGACTAATTCCTCCTGTCGACATCCCAATCATGAGGATCACAAGAGGCACAGTAAAGATACTAGTAATCCAAAAACGCTGTAAAAGTGATAGAGATTTTCGAGTCTTCTCAACTACGGTATAACTCCCCTTTTGCATCTTCATGCCACAAGAAAATTCATGTTGGCCTAATTCTTGAGGGGTAAAACGAATGACTTTCTCCTCATCTACGCCGATTGGTTCCAAGATGCCTTCTTCTTCAAACAGAATTTCCTTATAACAGTTTGAAGGCGTAGCACGATGAAAGGTAATCTCAGCTGGAATTCCCTTTTGAAGCTGGATATGGGCTGGATGATAGCCTTTGTCTGCCGTGATACGAATTTTTTGAACACCATTTTCAAGACTTGCTTTTACAATTTCAGTCATATCATTCTCCTATTCTACAATCATCTTGCCGTGCATCATATTCATGCCACAAGAGAAACCATACTCTCCAGCCTGCTCAGGCGTGATTTCCACTACATACTCTTCGCCCATAGGCAGGTCCGCATGTACACCAAAATCTGGAAAAACAATTTGGTCCAGACAGGGTGAAGGGTCCTTGCGGTCAAAGACAATGCGTGCTGGCACTGATTTCTTGAGGATAATCAACTCAGGCGTATAGCCCCCCATGACCTCCACTCGAATCTCTTGGTAGCCGTTTTTTTGCTGGGCCTTTTGTCCAGATTTTTCAGGCTTTTTGAAAAACCAAAACAAGATAAACGCGATAAGGGCAATACAAATAATTGTTACAATACTATTTAACATGACGTCTCCTTTACATACAATTACATTTTACTTTTGTTACAGCGCTTGATTTCTTCTCAGAAATCACAGCTTCCAAGTCTTCCAAGTCAGCCTGAGTAAAATCACATTCAGCAATCAAATCAGCCAACAAGTTCTTAATCCTACGAGAACAAACCTTGTCCTTGATATCTTGAACAAGTAAATCCCGACTTTGGTCCAAAGTTAAAAGGGCTGAATAGACAAAGGACTTGCCTTCTTTTTTCCGAGTCAAACACTCTTTCTCAACCAAACGAGCCAAAAGAGTCTGAATGGTTGACTTGGACCAGTCGAACCGCTCCGCCAGAACCCTGATCAAATCCGTACTAGTCTGCTCTCCTTGCATCCAAATAATCTTCATGACCTGCCATTCTGCATCTGAAATCTGCATAATCACACCTCCAAAATCTACATTTGTCAATTACAGTTATCAGTATACTCCTATAATCTACATTTGTCAACTATAAAATTAATCTTTTCTTTGAAAAATTGAATTTTAACCATTTGATACAGGATTTTCAGTCAAATCTTACTATATAAACTATAAAAATATGCTATACTAAAGAAAAAAGAAAACAACCACTAGGGGTGCGTAAAGCTGAGATTAACGACTGTTAGACCCTTTGACTCAATCTAGGTAATGCTAGCTGATGGAAGTGGAAATGATAATGGGGACTAGCAGTCTTCTATTACCTTTCTAAAACAGACTAGCTTTTTCTTAAGATACAAACTTCAGTTGGTTGGGAGGTTTTAGATGACTTATTTACCCGTTGCTTTGACCATTGCAGGGACTGACCCTAGTGGTGGTGCTGGCATTATGGCTGATTTAAAGTCATTCCAAGCTAGAGATGTCTATGGAATGGCTGTTGTGACCAGTCTTGTCGCTCAAAATACCAGAGGTGTTCAGCTAATCGAGCACGTTTCTCCTCAAATGTTGAAAGCCCAATTAGAGAGTGTCTTTTCGGATATCAAGCCTCAGGCTGTAAAAACTGGCATGTTGGCAACTACCGAAATCATGGAAATCATCCAGCCCTATCTTAAAAAGCTGGATTGTCCCTACGTCCTTGACCCTGTTATGGTCGCAACAAGCGGTGACACCCTGATTGATACCAGTGCCAGAAGCTACCTAAAAACAAACCTGCTTCCCCTTGCAACCATCATCACACCCAATCTTCCTGAGGCAGAAGAGATTGTTGGTTTTTCAATCCATGATCCCGAAGACATGCAACGTGCTGGTCGCCTGATTTTAAAAGAATTTGGTCCTCAGTCTGTGGTCATCAAAGGTGGGCATCTCGAAGGTGGTGCTAAAGATTTCCTCTTTACCAAGGATGACCAATTTGTCTGGGAAAGCCCACGAATTCAAACCTGTCATACCCATGGTACTGGATGTACCTTTGCTGCAGTGATTACGGCTGAACTAGCCAAGGGCAGAAGTCTTTATCAGGCAGTTGACAAGGCCAAGGCCTTTATCACGAAAGCTATTCAAGATGCCCCTCAACTCGGTCATGGTTCTGGCCCAGTCAACCATACAAGCTTTAAAGATTAAAAAAACTCTCTAGTTCCCACTTTAAGGGAATTAGAGAGTTTTTATACTTCTTCAAACTACGTCAGTTTTATCTGCAATCTCAAAGTTGTGTTTTGAGCAACCTGCAGCTAGCTTCCTAGTTTGCTCTTTGATTTTCATTGAGTATTAATTAGAAAATAATATCATCCAACTTTGTTAAAAAGGCTTGCGTTTTTGCCTCTACATCTTCTGCTTGCATCAGATCACGTACGACAGCTACACCAGCTATACCCGTGCCGATAAGTTGGTCAATATTCTCTGATGTCAAGCCTCCAATAGCAACTACTGGAATGGCGACCCTTTGGCAAATTGTCTTCAAGGTTGAAATCAGGGTGATAGGCGCATTTTCCTTGGTGGTTGTTGGGAAAATGGCTCCTGTCCCCAAGTAATCTGCTCCCCCTTTTTCTGCCTCGAGGGCTCTTTTTACAGTTTTAGCTGTGACACCAAGGATTTTTTCAGGACCCAAGACTTGTCGGGCAACCGGAACTGGTAATTCATCGTCTCCAATATGCAGACCAGCAGCATCAACTGCAAGACAGACATCCAAACGATCATCGATGATCAAGGGTACCTGATAGGCATCTGTTATTTCCTTGACTTGTTTTGCCAGTTGATAATATTGATTGGTTGTGAGATTTTTTTCTCGCAATTGGACTATGGTAACCCCTGAACGGCAAGCCGTCTCAACCTTTTCAAGAAAACTTTCCAAGGAATCTTGGTAGCGATTGGTTACCAGATATAGTCTAAGTGCTTCTCTATTCATAAACCTCTCCTTTGATAGCATCTAGCCAGTTTTCATCTCTTTTGAGGAGCGAAAGCTGATTGAGTACTTGGTAACGAAAATCTTCCAATCCCATTCCTTGAACAACTATTCTCTCAGCAGAGATATTGAGATAAGAAACCGCTAGGCAAGAAGCTTCAAAGGCAGTCTTTCCTTGACTGAGAAAAACAGCTGTTAAAGCTCCAACTAGGTCTCCTGTCCCTGTTATCCAATCCAATTCTTCACAACCATTTCCCAATACAGCAACCTGATTCTCCGAAACGATGAGGTCCTTGGGGCCTGTGACTAAGAATGACATACCTGGATAGGTCTGACACCAGTCTTTCAAGACTTGAAGTAAATCCTCAGTTTCTTGGTCTTTAGCACTCGCATCGACCCCAACGCCGTGATGTTTTAAGCCAACAAGACTTCGAATTTCTGACATGTTTCCTTTAAGGACCGTAGGTCTATAGTTTAAAAGGTCTCTGACTAAGCTCTTACGAATGACTGAAGCTGTTACGCCAACCGCATCTACTACCATTGGGAGAGAAACTTGAGCTGCATAAGAAGCTGCCATATGGATTGCTTTTTCCTTCTCAGCTGACAAATGTCCCAAATTGATAAAGAGGGCCTGGCTTTGCTTAGTAAAATCAAGAATCTCACGAGGGTCATCTGCCATAACTGGTTTGCATCCCAGAGCCAAAATCCCATTTGCCAGCATCTCACAAGAAATCTCATTGGTAATACAGTGAATGAGGGAAGTCGTTCCCAGAGGAAAAGGATTTGTCAATTCCTGCATCAGTTTATCCTTTCATCAAAGAAATATCCCTGCACTTTTTTAAAGAATCCCTGCTTGATTAAAAATCGAAAGGCAATAAAGGAAATCGCTGTACCGATTAAGGTTGCTCCGAAAAATCGAGGAGTGTAGATAAACCAGCTAAGCTTAGCGGCCGATCCTGTAAAGAGTACCATAACAGGATAGGAAACAATAGAGCCAATAATACCAGTTCCCACAATCTCTCCTAGAGCGGAATAATGAAATTTTCGACCGTACTTATAAAAGAGACCCGCTAGAAGGGCTCCAAAAGTCGCTCCTGTGAGAGCTAAAGGCGGAATCCCTTGAGTCGTCATACGGATAAAGGCTGTCACTGTAGCCATAGCCAAAGCATAAACAGGTCCCATTATGATTCCTGCTAGAATATTGACTACACTAGACATTGGCGCCATACCCTCAATCCGAAAGATAGGCGTAAGGACTACATCAAGGGCAATCATCATGGATAAAATGGTTAATTTGTGAACTTGTAATTGGTGCTTTCTCATATTTCTATTCTTCTCCTTTTTCTAAAGAGTGTAAATCACTCTTCCATGTCTGGTGTTGGTAGGCCATTTGCCAAAACTTGGCTTCCATGTGAACACTGATGTGGAAGGCATCTAACATTTTTTTCCTGTCTGTCTCGTCACTTTCTCGATAGAGTTGATTGACTAGCTCAGACTCTTCTTTTATTTGCTGTTCGAGTTCATCCGTAATATAGGTTTCAATCCATTTCTGATAAAGTGGATCTGGTGATGGATTAAGATTGAGTTCCTTGCCTATATCATGGTACAACCATGGGCACGGAAGCAAACTTGCAAAAGCGATGGCTAGATTTTCTTCTTCAAATTGCCGATAAATGTGAGAAATGTAATGATAACAAGTTGGAGCGATTGGATGTTGCTCCATTTCCTGATCGCTGATTTCCAATTCCTTGAAAAATTGTTGGCGGATAAATAATTCACCCTCCACTAGACTCTGAGCATTTTGTTTCAAGAGTCTTTTCATCTCTTGGTTTGAAGTCTTATCAGCCAAGAGGTGATAGGCTTCTGAGAAGGCCTTCAGATAGTAGGCATCCTGAATCAGGTAATAGCGGAAAATCGCAGGGTCTAAATTTCCCTCTTGTAACTGTAATACAAAGGGGTGATGAAAGGAAGCCTGCCAAGCTTCCTTGGATAGTTCCATCGCAATATCTGTAAATTCCATAATAACTCCTTTATAAAAATAGACTGGTTTGAAGCAATAAAAAGAAAAGCAGGTAGATTAATTTTGTTTTTTTAGGAATATAAAAAGTCCGATAGCTATTCTTCACCTGTGCATGTTCGTCATATCCATGAGCAGACAGAGCTCTCAGGTAAAGATGGCGCCACCTAAAGACCGTCATCAAAACCTTACTGTAAATCAAGGGAGACCAAACATGCAGTTCTTGACCGCGTAATAAGCAAGCTTCTTTGAGGGACTTGATTTCTTGCTGAATAAGGGGGAAGGAATTGAATACCACAATCAAGGCATAAGCCCATGACCGTGATAGCCCCTTTTGAGCCAAGTACAAGAGAAGCTCTTTTAGGGAAATAGAGGAAACAAAGACAAGGCCGATACAAACTGTCACAAAAGCCCTCGTTCCAAGCATGACTGCCTGCGAAGCATCTCCATGTAACTGAACTGCCCAGTAGTTGGCAAAGGATGGCAAAATGGCAAGCAGAATCATCCAAGCCAATACTTTAAATCGACGGTAATAGAGCATAAAGAGAATACAAAATGCGACTACCGAAAGATTCAAAGCAATCGAAGGAATGAAAGATGTTTCCAAGGATAAAATCAGCAAAAAGAGACTGATAATCGGTGTCTGGGTTGCTACTTTGACCATATTACTTCACCTCCCCTTGAGTATTGCTACTCTGAGATGTGAGCGGTTTGGTGATAGTCACTTCTTTCACATGGCTAAGACCTTGACTAGTCATCTCAATCCAAAAATCAACTACAGAGATCAAAGGGTCTAAACGATGTGTAATCATCAGGAAACTTCTTCCTTGATTTCTCTCCTCCACAATCCACTGACAAAAATAATGGCAAGCTCTATCATCCAAACCAGCAAAAGGTTCATCTAGTAAAATCACAGAAGCCTTGCTGGTCAAGATGGTCAAGAGTTGAAGAATCTTTTGCTGACCACCACTTAATTGATAAGGACTCTTATCGAGTGCCTGCTCCAGATCAAAATATCGTAAAGCTTGGAAGATTCGTTGATTTCTTTCAGAATCAGGCCCATCTAATTGAAGCTCTTCTCGCAGACTGACTCGGATAAACTGTTTCTCAGCTTCCTGAACAACGCCCGTCAGGTCACGATACAAACTCTTTTTCTTTTTCAGGACTGTCCCCCTCCACGTAATGCGTCCTTTATACTTTTGAAATTGAAGAATAGACCGAAAGAGGGTTGATTTCCCGACACCATTATCACCCAAAATACAGGAAATTCCTTTATAGAATGTGAAATCCGCAATCGAAAAGAGGGGACGCTTATCCAGCTCACAAGTCATTCGATCCATATGGAATAGTTCTGGACTAGAAGCAACTTCCTTTGAAGCAACCTGTGTCGTCTCAGAGGTAGGGATTTTAAATACTTCCCTTAGTTGACCATCTCTTAGCTCAACCATATGGTCGATATAGGCTTCATAGTCCGTTAAATCATGGTCGCACAGGATGACTGTCTTCCCATTAGAGACCAACACTTTTAGAATCTCCAATATCTCTTTCCTGCTCTTGCGGTCAATGGAAGCAAAGGGCTCATCCAAGAGATAGACCCTAGGATTCATAGCAAAGAGGACAGCCAAAGCAGCCTTTTGCTTTTCTCCACCTGATAAGTGATGAATGGGACGGTGCAAAATCGCCTTGCAGCGACATTGCTGGACAACCTCTGCTATTTTAGAATCAATTTCCTGAACAGGATGCCCAATATTTTCCAAGGTAAAAATCAGCTCCTCAAACAAGTTCTCCATGGTAAATTGATGATTGGGATTTTGAAAGAGAATACCAACCGTCTGGACACGTTCGATAATAGAAAGCTGACTGACCTCACTCCCATCTATCAAAACTTGACCGCTATAGGGAAGAGAACTGACTTGGGCAATCATTTGAAAGAGACTCGATTTTCCTGAACCACTGCTTCCAACTAACAGGGTAAAGGCTTGCCCATGAAAAGTAAAATCAAGCGGCTCAGAGAAGATTGGGGACTGAATCGCTCGTAGTTCCAGCCCCATCTATGCCTTGCCCCCAGCTGCAAACTGATGATAAAGTTTGACAATGGCACGAACCAAGATGGTACAGAAGAAAAAGACGGAAATAAAACGTACCACAAGCAAGGAAAGGACAAAAGGAAGGGAGAAGGCGTAATATCCTAACTTAATGTATTCATAGACAAAGCTAACAAGCGTAATCCCAATACTATTGGCAGTTAGAGAGAGCCAACTTTCATAGCGATTCTTGGTTATGATAAAACCAAATTCACTTCCCAAACCTTGAACCAAGCCAGACAAAAGGGCACCTAGACCGAATTGACTACCATAAAGGACTTCAGCAAGTGCAGCTAGCACTTCTCCAATCGTTGCACTTCCCACTCTTGGAACAAAAATGGCAGCAATAGGCGCAGCCATACACCAGAGACCAAAGAGGATTTCATTGGCAAAGGCCTGTAAACCAAGAGGGGCTAAAATCAGAGTGAGGATATCAAACAGATAACCTGAACCCACAAAAACGCCACCAAAAAAGATAGACAAGAAAGCAAGTAAAATAACATCTTTTAACTGCCATTTTTTCAACATAAAAAACTCCTTTTTAAAAAAAAGTGGGGCATTCAAGGAGACTTACCTAAATGCTTTGTATCATCTTCATCCAGTTTCGTAAAAGAAAAAACTCTAATTACAGATAGGAATTAGAGTTCAGCTTACAAGATTAGATGGTTAGTTTCTATAAATACAAAACCATTTCACATTTCCCTTCGCCAGTCTTAACTGTATCAGGTTCAATGGGTATCATCTCAGCCTAAAGCACCCCAAATGTCTTTATTATTTAATTATATAATTATTTTAACAGACGATTTATTCTAGTTCAAGAAATTGAACTGGAAATACAGCCTTGTACTCACAAAGATAGCAAGTCTTTCTTTTGCAAAAACCAAATGTCTTGTTTGATAGATTAGCCATTTGAGATAAATCTAGGCATAACTTTTTAGAAAAGGGAAACTTCCACTTACTTAGAATCCAAGGATAGATACCTATTGTTCACTCATTTCTAGAACAGTTTTTTCTATATTTTTTGCATACGATATTGCTGAAATGATTGAAACACCATCCATATTAGCCTTCATAATGTCTTTAATATGTTGCGTCTGTATCCCACCAATTGCAACTATGGGCATTTGTGGCAATAGTTTTCTCATCAATTTAAGACCTTCATAACCTATAGCACCACCAGCATCGTCCTTTGACTGGGTATCAAATACAGGACCAACACCAACATAATCTACATATTCAACTTTTGATTGTTGAAATTCTTCCTCGTTTTTTATAGAAAGACCAATTATTTTATCTGGCATCAATTTTCTAATTTCATCAACTCCAAGGTCATCCTGTCCTACATGTACGCCATCAGCGTCAATTTCCATTGCCAAATCTATATCATCATTAACAATAAACGGAACATTATATTTTTTACAAAGATCCTGTAGTTTCATTGCTAATTCGACTTTTTCTTTACCTTCTAAGGCTCCTTCACCTTTTTCACGGAATTGAAATAAGGTTATACCACCTTTTAAGGCTTCCTCAACGACCCTATATAGATCTTTTCCTTGGCAAGTAGTCGTTCCACAAATAAAATATAGTTTTAGTAATTCTTTATGAAACATTTTACTTCACTCTTTTGAATTCCTTTACATCTTCGTCTGTAATCTCGTATAAGGCATTTATAAATTCAACTTTAAATGTTCCAGGAAGATGTCCATTTGGACGTTTTTCTGCCATTTCTCCAGCGATATTGTAAACCAACATTGCTGTTTCTAATGATTTCAATTCTTGACCTTTTTCTAGTCCGATAAAGCTTGCTACTACAGCACCTAATAAGCATCCTGTCCCAATAACTTTTGGCATCATGGCACTACCATTATGAATCGTTACCACTTCTCCATTAACCGCAATAGCATCCACTTCACCTGTTACTATTATAGGAATATTGAACTTCTCATTTGCTACTAGAGCAATTTCATCAATATTATCTACGCCCGCACTATCTACTCCTTTAGATGCCACATTTATCCCTACTAACGATGCAATCTCGCCAGCATTTCCTCTAATCGCTGCTAGTTTGTAATTGTTGATTAGATCATCTGCTACTTTTTTTCTATATTCTCCTGCTCCACAGGCTACAGGATCTAAAACTGCTGGGACATTATATTTCTCTGCAATTTTCAGAGCAGCTTGGTATAATTTCCAATTTTCATCTGTCAATGTTCCTATGTTTATTAATAAACCACCAGCATACTTTAACAAATCCTCTAAATCTGCTGGAAACTCACTCATGGCTGGTGATGCACCCAGCGCTACTAATCCATTTGCTGTGAAATTTTTTACTACATCGTTGGTGATGCAAATGACCAATGGTGCTTTTTCTTTTAATAATTTTAAACTTGTCATATTGAAATCCTTCCTTTTCACTTTATACGATCTACTGATTTCGATTTATCTCTATCTTTCGTTAAGAAATTTTTTTCATTTACATTGAATGATTTATGCTCAATGAAAATCAAAGAGCAAACTAGGAAGCTAGCCGCAGGTTGCTCAAAGCACTGCTTTGAGGTTGTAGATAAGACTGACGAAGTCAGTCACATATATAATCTAAGGTGAAGCTGACGTGGTTTGAAGAGATTTTCGAAGAGAATTACCTCATCAAATTTGTCAACATCCTGAACTTTCTCTAAGCATCATAGCCAATATCAAAAAAGTCTAATTCTAAAGCGACCGCTTGATTCCAGCGTTGCTGAAGTTCTGTCAAATCTTCTCGACCTTTCCCGACACGATTGAGTTCGTCAACCAGAAATTGAACCCACTCTGCAAAGAAAGGACCTCTGTGGAGATTGATCCATTCCGAATGAATGTAGGCTTCAGGTAGAGCCAAATCTTTAGAACCCCAGTCTAAATAGAGACCTTCCGCAATGACCAACATGACCAAAAGATGGGCATAGTCCGATGAAGCCACTGCCGAATACATTAGATCCTGAAAGGCTTTTGTTACAGGGTGTAAGGTCACTTCTAGATAGTCATTCTCTGCTACTTTTAACTCTTTAAAAGCCTTTTGGAAATAACCGTCTTCATCTGCTTCAAGAAAGCCTAGTTGTTTGGCAAAACGAAGCTTAGATTCAAGCTGGTCTGCGTGGGCTACGCAGGCACCCAGCATAGATAAGAAGGCATCAAAGAAGTGATAATCTTGAATTAGGTATTCTTTTAAGACCTTATTCTCAATTGTCCCCGCAAAAAGTTCCTGAACAAAACGATGATTGATTGCAGCCTGCCAATCCTTCTGACTTCTTTTTAATAATTCTCCAACAGTCAAACCTGGCTCAAATGCATAGTCTTGTGTTTCCATATTTACTTCTCCTCTCTTTACTCGTTCGTAATCAACAAAACATCAAGAAAATCCTAGTTTTACTTGACCTTTTTAAAGAAAATCAAGGGCGTTCAAAAAGAGTTACCTAAATGCTTTGTATCACCTTCATCCAGCTTATATGAACAAAAAAACTCCAATTACAATCAAGAATTAGAGTTGACTTACAAGATTAGATCGTTCATTTCGACATACGAAAAAAACTGTTCACATTTCCCTTCGCCAGTCTTAACTGTATCAGGTTCAATGGGTATCATCTCAGCCTAAAGCACCCCAAATGTCTTTATTATTTAATTACTGCACCAGTATAGCAAAAAATGAAAGCCCTAGCAAGATATTTGACTGTAAAATATTTTTATATGGTTTTTGATGCGATTTTCCTTTATTAAAACGTTTAAAACACAAATAAAAACCCCCACATTATGTGGAGGCAAGCTGTTTTATCAATACAATTTTAAGTCACGTGGATCAACTGGGAAAGTTGGGTTGTATGGGTTGTGACGGAGTTTAAAGTGTTTAACATCTTCAATAGTCTGAGTTCCAGATAATTGCATGACTGTCTTCAATTCCGCATTCAAGTGTTCAAAGACTTGGCGCACACCGACACTACCACCGAGAGCCAAACCATAGATAACAGGGCGACCAATAGCTACCAAGTCTGCTCCTGAAGCCAAGGCTTTAAAGACGTGTTGACCACGACGAATACCTGAGTCAAAGACAATTGGCACACGTTTATCAACTGCTTCTGCTACTTCTTGAAGTGAGTCAAAGGCAGCTGGTCCACCGTCGATTTGGCGGCCACCGTGGTTGGTTACCCAGATACCAGAAGCTCCCGCAGCAAGCGAACGTTCAACGTCCTCACGGCATTGTGGTCCCTTGACATAAACAGGAAGTCCTGAGTATTCAGCGATAAATTCTACGTCGCGTGGAGACAAGCGTTGTTTAGCTGATTTGTAAACAAAGTCCATTGATTTACCAGCACCTTCTGGCAGATATTCCTCAACAATCGGCATGCCAACTGGGAAGACAAAGCCATTACGCTTATCCACCTCACGATTGCCCCCTACAGTAGCATCTGCCGTCAAGACAATCGCTTTATAACCTTCAGCCTTGACACGGTCCATGATGTGGCGGTTGATACCATCATCCTTACTAAAATAAAATTGGAACCAGTGAGGTGTCCCTTGAAGGGCTTCTGTAATTTCTGGAAGATCGACAGTAGAGTAGGAACTGGTTGTATAGAGGGAACCAAATTCATGCACACCACGCGCAGTCGCCACTTCACCCTGTTCATTTGCCAATTTATGAGCCGCAACAGGCGCCATGATGATTGGTGAAGACAATTTTTCACCTGCAAATTCAATCTCTGTACTTGGATTTTCAACATCACAAAGTGTATGAGGAACGATGAGTTTATGGTTAAAGGCACGAATATTCTCACGCAAAGTGAAAGTATCTTCCGCCCCACTAGCGATATAGCCAAATGCTGCTTTAGGAATCACTTGTTGCGCCATTGGCTCCAAATCATAGGTATTGATGAAATCTACATGACCTTCTGCATTGCTTGTTTTGTATGACATAAAATGCCCTCCTTAATAAGTAAGCGTTTACTTTGTATATTACAAAAATATCTTAACTCTTTTTTCAAAACTTTTCAAATATTCTGTTTGAAAATTTCAGAAATTTTATTTCTATGATAAAAAATCCTTATAACAGCAATAAAAAATACATATTATCCAAAGGAGCTTTTAAGTGCTACAATAACTGTATTATTTCTAGATAGGAGGTTCTATTTTTGGATTGGTCCATTGTTGAACAATATCTACCACTATATCAAAAGGCATTCTTTCTGACCTTGCATATTGCAGTTTGGGGAATTTTGGGATCCTTTCTGCTAGGTTTAATCGTTAGTATCATCCGGCATTATCGAATTCCTATTTTGGCGCAAGTAGCGACAGCCTACATTGAATTGTCACGTAATACGCCCCTTTTGATTCAACTCTTCTTTCTCTACTTCGGTCTTCCCCGAATAGGGATTGTCCTATCTTCAGAAGTCTGTGCCACTTTAGGACTGGTCTTTTTAGGAGGCTCCTATATGGCAGAATCTTTCCGAAGTGGGCTGGAAGCCGTCAGTCAAACCCAGCAGGAGATTGGATTAGCTATCGGTCTGACACCTCTACAGGTCTTTCGCTATGTGGTTCTGCCGCAAGCAACAGCGGTAGCCCTACCCTCTTTTAGTGCCAATGTCATTTTCCTCATCAAGGAAACCTCTGTATTCTCAGCAGTGGCTTTGGCCGACCTCATGTACGTCGCCAAGGACTTGATTGGTCTCTACTATGAGACAGACATTGCGCTAGCTATGTTGGTAGGTGCTTACCTGATCATGCTTCTACCCATCTCACTGGTCTTTAGCTGGATAGAAAGGAGGCTCCGCCATGCAGGATTCGGGAATCCAAGTACTCTTTCAGGGAAATAATCTCCTGAGAATCTTACAGGGATTGGGCATTACGATTGGGATATCCATCCTGTCTGTCCTCTTATCCATGATATTCGGAACCGTCATGGGAATCATCATGACCTCCCATTCTAGAATCGTACGATTTTTAACACGATTGTATCTGGAATTTATCCGTATCATGCCCCAGCTGGTGTTGCTCTTCATCGTTTACTTTGGCTTAGCTCGAAACTTTAATATTAATATCTCAGGTGAGACTTCTGCTATTATCGTTTTCACCCTCTGGGGAACAGCTGAAATGGGGGACTTAGTCCGTGGAGCCATCACTTCCCTCCCTAAGCATCAGTTTGAAAGCGGACAGGCGCTTGGCTTGACCAATGTTCAACTTTACTACCACATCATCATCCCACAGGTCTTGAGAAGACTACTACCGCAGGCTATCAATCTTGTCACTCGGATGATTAAAACCACTTCCTTGGTTGTCTTGATTGGGGTTGTTGAAGTGACCAAGGTTGGACAACAAATCATCGATAGCAATCGCCTGACTATCCCAACCGCTTCCTTCTGGATTTATGGAACCATTCTAGTCTTGTATTTCGCAGTCTGCTTCCCTATTTCCAAACTATCCACTCACTTAGAAAAACATTGGAGGAACTAAATGTCTGAAACTATTTTAGAAATCAAGGAACTAAAAAAATCCTTTGGAGACAATCCTATCCTCCAAGGTCTTTCTCTAGATATCAAAAAAGGGGAAGTTGTGGTTATTCTAGGGCCATCTGGTTGTGGGAAAAGCACCCTCCTTCGTTGCCTCAATGGCTTAGAAAGTATTCAAGGTGGAGATATCCTTCTGGATGGCCAGTCCATTATTGGCAATCAAAAGGACTTTCACCTCGTTCGCCAAAAGATTGGCATGGTCTTTCAAAGTTATGAACTCTTTCCCCATCTGGATGTCCTACAAAACCTCATCCTAGGCCCTATCAAGGCTCAGGGAAGAGACAAAAAAGAAGTAACGGAAGAAGCTTTGCAATTACTGGAACGTGTTGGATTGCTGGAAAAACAACATAGCTTTGCCCGTCAATTGTCTGGTGGACAGAAGCAACGGGTTGCAATTGTTCGTGCCCTGCTCATGCATCCAGAAATTATCCTCTTTGATGAGGTGACGGCTTCGCTGGATCCAGAAATGGTGCGTGAGGTTCTGGAACTGATCAATGACTTGGCTCAAGAAGGCCGTACCATGATTTTAGTAACTCACGAAATGCAGTTTGCCCAAGCCATTGCTGATCGAATTATCTTCCTCGACCAAGGGAAAATCGCTGAAGAAGGAACGGCTCAAGCCTTCTTTACCAATCCGCAAACCAAACGAGCGCAAGAATTTTTAAACGTCTTTGACTTTAGCCAATTTGGCTCATATCTATAAAGGAGATTCTTATGAAACTAATCAAACCACTCTTAACTGTTTTGGCACTTGCCTTTGCCCTCATCTTTGTCACAGCTTGTAGCTCAGGTGGAAATGCTGGTTCATCGTCTGGCAAAACTACCGCCAAGGCTCGCACAATCGATGAAATCAAAAAAAGCGGTGAGCTACGAATCGCTGTATTTGGAGACAAGAAACCGTTTGGTTACGTTGACAATGACGGTTCTTACAAAGGTTACGATATTGAACTTGGGAACCAACTAGCTCAAGACCTTGGTGTGAAGGTTAAGTACGTTTCCGTCGATGCTGCCAACCGTGCTGAATACTTGATTTCTAACAAGGTTGATATCACCCTTGCCAACTTCACAGTTACTGACGAACGCAAGAAACAAGTTGATTTTGCCCTTCCTTACATGAAAGTTTCACTTGGTGTCGTATCACCTAAGACTGGTCTCATTACAGATGTCAAACAATTGGAAGGTAAAACCTTGATTGTCACAAAAGGAACGACTGCTGAGACTTATTTTGAAAAAAATCACCCAGAAGTAAAACTCCAAAAATACGATCAATATAGCGATGCCTACCAAGCTCTTCTTGACGGACGTGGAGATGCCTTCTCTACTGACAATACGGAAGTCCTAGCTTGGGCGCTTGAAAATAAAGGATTTGAAGTTGGAATTACTTCTCTTGGTAATCCAGATACCATTGCGGCAGCAGTTCAAAAGGGTAACCAAGAATTGCTAGACTTCATCAATAAAGATATTGAAAAATTAGGCAAGGAAAACTTCTTCCACAAGGCCTATGAAAAAACACTTCACCCAACCTACGGTGACGCTGCTAAAGCAGATGACCTGGTTGTTGAAGGTGGAAAAGTTGACTAATACTCAATGAAATCACAAAAAGAAATCAGGTAATCCTAGTGACTACCTGATTTTCTATGTTTTAGGCATTTTGCCAATTCTCTTGGTCTTCTTTAAATCGTTTTAGAAGGTCGAGTCCTTCTGGTGTGATATAGCCTTCTTCTTGGGCTAGGTGAATGAGTTCACTGTAGTTAGAAAGCGTCACAAGTTTGACACCTGCATCTGAGAAGTTCTTATCTGCTTTTGGCAATTGATAACTGAAAATCGCTACAACACCGAGAACCTCTGCTCCTTCTCGTTTAGCAGCTGCTACAGCTTCAAGAACAGATCCACCAGTTGAAATAAGGTCTTCAACCACTACCATTTTTTGACCTTGAGCCACGCGACCTTCGATTTGGTTACCTGCACCGTGGTCTTTTGGTTTGCTACGGATATAGGCAAATGGCAAGTTCATCTTATCAGAAATAATAGCTCCGTGTGGAATCCCAGCTGTCGCAGTTCCTGCAATCACTTCAACCTCAGGAAAGGCTTCTTTGATAGCATCTACAAAACCATTTTCAATTAGGGTACGAGTTTCTGGATAGGCTAATGTCACACGATTATCAGTGTAAATGGGTGACTTGATACCAGATGCCCAAGTGAAAGGCTCCTCTGGTTTGAGGTAAACGGCTTGAATTTTCAAGAGGTGGCTAGCGATATCTTTAGCAAGTGTCATGGTATTCTCCTTTTTTATAATCTAGTTCTTTAATTCCAGTCCTGTGTCCATTCATCCTTGATGGCATGATAAGCTACAACAGGATCCTCAGCTTGAGTAATGGGACGTCCCACTACGATATAGTCACTGCCGATTTGATAGGCGTCTGCTGGTGTCATCACGCGTTTTTGGTCTCCAACAGAAGCTCCCTGTGGACGAATTCCTGGCGTTAAGCAGATAAAATCTGGATTGGTGGCCTGCTTGATGAGTTGTACTTCATGAGCCGAGCAAACAACACCATCTAAACCCGCTTCAGCTGTCTTCTTAGCATAATGAATCACAGACTCTTGCAGGCTGGTTTGGATATTTTGAAAATCCTGCATCTGAGCTTCTGATGTTGATGTGAGCTGAGTGACAGCGATCAATTTGGCTTGACTTCCAAGACCTTCACGCGCCGCCTTCATCATCTCTACACCACCAGCCGCATGAACATTAGTCATATCCACACCAAGCTGAGACAGGACCTTCATAGCTGATTTGACTGTATTGGGAATGTCATGCAACTTGAGATCCAAAAAGACACTGTGCCCCAGGCCTTTCAAGTAAGACACAATCTCAGGACCCGTTGCATAATAAAGCTCCATCCCTACCTTAAGATAAAGACTTTCTGCTTCTGGAAAAAGAGCTAAAAATTCCTTGACCGCCTCAAAACTAGGAAAATCAAGAGCAATGACTGGACGATGTTCTCGCATAGGTTTCTCCTTTTACCTTTACCAGTGAGAGAGTCTGAACAACAGAAGCCACGAAAAAAGGAACCTGCCAACAGCAAGGTTCCACGAAAAATGGGTAGTCTCCACCCTTTCACCGTCTAACCTTAGCTGCCTCTCTGGACTGCTTTAAAGGTTTTTTACTATTCTATTATTTCTACTAGCACTTGTCAAGTAAAAACATGGTCACTAAAAAACTATGGAAGAAAAGGTAAACCTAACGACGCGATGAACGCTGACCTGTTTGGTTTCGATTGCTTTCTTCCTCTTGTTTTTTCTGTTCTTCTTCTAAACGTTTACGTTCTTCTTCCTGCTTTTTCTTAGCTTCTTCAGCCCCTTTTTTAGCTTTTTCTTCTGCTTCCATAATTAATTTATCCGCTACAGTGTAGCTGTAAATTCCAGCTTCCATGTCAATCACACTCGGTTCTGACAATTGAGGCTTAATCTTACTGTAATAAGGCAGTTTCTTACTCATTTCAGAAAGCGGAACCAAGACTTCGTCCGAATCATTCATAGTCAATCGAATTAAATCGGAAGTCACCTTGCTTGGGGCTAGTTCCACCTTTTGGATAGCAGCCTTGAGTTCTGGGCTAATTTGAGCAAGTTCTGAGACAAAAGCCTTGATTTGTTCACTATCATTAAAGAGAACTGATAAATAAGTTTCTGGTAGACTGACCAAACTCACAGCACTGGTCTCAAGCTGACCACTGGAAAGAATAGGATAATGGTTTTCACCAGAAACATAGTAGGCAACAATATCATATTCCTTGACCTTGATAGTAAACTTGGTTGGAAATTGATAGACAAGCTGAGCTGATTCCACCCAATAAT
The DNA here is from genome assembly GCF_963516575.1 of uncultured Streptococcus sp. GTDB lineage: Bacteria > Bacillota > Bacilli > Lactobacillales > Streptococcaceae > Streptococcus. Next base: position 2,731 of record NZ_CAUQCP010000008.1, on the reverse strand, counting down.
TAGACTTGATCCGCTCTTCATATTTTGCCTTGTCTAGCAGAAGGTTAATCGTATAATCCGAATCCTGAATGCCTGAAGCCTGTCGAATATCATCATCCGTAGTTTGCACCGTTCCCTCAACACGAATATCCTTCATAGTCGCATAAGGACTGAGTAGGTAGGCAGAGACAATCAATAAAAGCAGACTTGGAAATAAAATCGTTAAGGCTCGTAAGATATGGAGGCCAGGAATCTTTGCTTTGGCTGCTTTTTCTTTTGTAGCCTTTTTATCCTGTTCCTCGCCCTCTTTAGACCCTGATTCTTCTATCTCTTCTTCCTCTTTGTCACCCTCTGAGGATTCTACTTTTTCTTCAGACTCTTCCTTAGCTGATTCTTCATCTTCCTGGTCTGTTTCACTCTCCTGATCCTCTGACTTCTCAGATTCTTCTCCCATTCGAGCTTGTCTTTCCTTTTCCTTCTCCTCAGCTAGGGCCGCCTCTTCTTCAGCCTTCTTTTTTAGATATTCTTGGTTTCGTTTCTGCCATTCTGATAACTCTTTCAATTCTTCGAGGATTTCTTTGCCCTCATTTTTCTTATCTTTTGACATTTACTTTCCTTATGATAAATCTTTTTTCAACAATTGATAAAAATCTGCTAGAGATTTCAATTCCTTAGAAGCCTTCATATTAGTTTTGTATTCTTCCTTGTGGCTTAGTAAATGAGAAATCTTCTCTTCCAAATTATCCAAGGTCAAATCGCTTTCTTGAAGCTCTTCTGCATAGCCTTTTTTTACAAAGTAAGCCGCATTTTCAATCTGGTCACCACGACTAGCTTCACGACCAAGTGGCACAATGACATGTAATTTTGCCATGGCCAAGAGCTCAAAAATCGTATTGGCACCACCACGTGTCACAACAATATCAGCCAATTCCATCAAGGGTTGATAGAGATTGGTCACATAGTCAACACGAAAGAGATTTTGGCTCAACTCATTCAGGCTAGAATCTCCAGTTAAATTGATAATATTGTAGCGCTCTGTCAGTTCTTTCTTATAGTCTGTCACCAATTGGTTTAAGACACGAGCACCTGCAGAACCACCGACAAACAATATAGTTGGCAATTGGGGATTAAAGTGGGTTTGAATATCCACCAATTCATCTGGTTCTGGATTTTTTTGATCTGAAACCTTGGTCACTGCTCCCACATGCTCGACCTTAGACAAACTTGAAGCTTGCTCAAAGGTTGAATACATCTTGGTCGCAAATTTATAGGCGATTTTATTGGCCAAGCCCATAGATAGGTCAGATTCGTGAATAAAGACAGGCACTCCTGACACACGCGCAGCGATAACAGGCGGTACTGAGACAAAGCCTCCCTTTGAAAAAAGTGCTTGTGGACGAAGTCGCAACATGATAAAGAGCGATTGGACAATTCCCCAGCCAACTTTGAAGACGTCCAGCATATTTTGCCAAGAGAAATAACGACGCAATTTGCCAGTCGCAATGGAATGGAAGGTGACATCTAAACCCGACTTGAGGATTTCTTGGTGTTCAATCCCACGCTTGTCCCCGATATAGTGGACTTCCCATCCATCTTCGATGAACTCGGGCATTAACAAAAGGTTGAGGGTCACGTGTCCAACCGTCCCCCCACCTGTAAAGACAATTTTTTTCATATTATTCCTTTAACTCCGCTACTGTGTCGATAAAGAGGTCACCACGTACTTCAAAGTTAGCATACATATCCCAGCTGGCATTGGCTGGACTGAGAAGAACCACGTCTCCTTGAGTCGCAAGCTCGTAAGCCTTGCGGGTCGCATCTGCAATATCAATCGCATCCACATAAGCGACACCAGCCTTATCCGCTGCCCGTTTGACACGCTCAGCAGACTGACCCAGAATGACCATCTTCTTAAGTCCAGTAATGTCTGGCACCAATTCGTCAAACTCATTACCACGGTCCAAACCACCTGCAATCAAAATGACCTTGCTGTTGTCAAATCCTGACAAGGCTTTTTGAGTAGCCAAGATATTGGTTGACTTACTATCATTATAGAATTTGACACCCTTGATTTCATCCACAAATTGGAGACGGTGTTTGACACCACCAAAGGCTGAAAGAGTTTCTTTGATGGTTTGGTTATCCACACCACGAAGCTTGGCTACAGCAATCGTCGCAAGGGCATTTTCCACATTGTGGCTACCTGGAACTCCGATTTCGCTAGCTGCCATGACCACTTCTCCACGGAAGTAGAGATGACCATCTTCCAGATAAGCACCATCAACCTTTTCCTGTGTTGAAAATGGTACAACAGTGGCTTGTGTTTTGCTAGACAACTCTTTTGCCAAGTCTTGGTTAAAGTTCAAGACAAGGAAATCAGCCTCTGTCATCTTGTTCTGGATATTCCACTTGGCTGCCACATATTCCTCAAAAGAACCGTGGTAGTCGATATGAGTTGGCATGAGGTTGGTAATAACCGCAATCTCTGGATGGAATTCTTGAACGCCCATGAGTTGGAAAGAAGAAAGTTCCATAACAAGCGTGTCCTTGTCTGACGCAGTTTGGGCCACTTGACTAGCTGGATAGCCGATATTCCCTGATAAAAGACCATGTTGCCCAGCAGCAGTCAAAACGTCCCCAATCATGGTCGTTGTGGTTGTTTTTCCATTTGAACCTGTGACACCGATAATTGGCGCCTCTGAAATCAAGTAAGCCAATTCCACCTCAGTCAAGACTGGAATTCCCTTGGCCA
>NZ_CAUQCP010000007.1:0-50031 GCF_963516575.1 uncultured Streptococcus sp. | reverse complement strand
GATCTCAATCACGCCTCCTATTAAAGTAGTTAGACCACTAACTTAATGACATTGAATCTCGGCTTGCTTCTTTTCATCTTCAAAAGTGATTTGCCTGCTTATACTCAATAAAAATCAAAGAGCAAACTAGAAAGCTAGGCGCAGATTGCTCAAAATACTGTTTTGAGGTTGTAGATAGAACTGACGAAGTCAGCTCAAAACACTGTTTTGAGGTCGCAGATAGAACTGACGAAGTCAGTAACATATACCTACGACAAGCCGACGCTGATGTGGTTTGAAGAGATTTTTGAAGAGTATTAACGAGGTGGCAGTCCAAGGGCAATGCGGCCGTAGCGACTGATTCGTGTGATCTTCCAGGCAGGCGACCAGGTAACTTCAACCTTGACATCTTCGATCCCCTCGATTTGTTTCAGACCTGCCACGATTTCGATAGGTAGACTCTCGGCACAATCGCAGGCAGTATCAGTGAAGGTCATGACAATCTTGCAGAGACCCGTTTCATCCAGATTGATTTCATAAATCAGCCCTAGATTGTAAACATCCAATTCCACATCTGTATCAAAAACCTTCTCTAGTTTTTCGATAATTTGGTCTTGTATGGCCAAAGCACGGTCATTGATTTTGATATCCTCTCTCATTACAGTCCCTCCACGTGATAAATATCCTCTATTTTCTCATAATTCTGACAATTTGGCAAGTTTTTGATGAATTTTCTGAAAAAATATGATAATATAAAGAAAATGCAGAATTAAGGGGAAGCCTATGGAGCAGATTGGAAAAGTCTTTAGACAATTACGAGAGTCAAGAAATATCTCGCTGAGACAAGCAACTGGGGGACAATTTTCGCCGTCTATGTTATCCCGATTTGAAACAGGTCAGAGTGAGCTTTCGGTGGAAAAGTTTCTATTTGCCTTGGAAAATATATCTGCCAGTGTGGAGGAAATCCTCTTTCTGGCGAGAGGGTTTCAGTATGATACAGATTCTGAGTTGAGAAAAGAAATCATAGATGTCTTGGATCCAAAGAATATAGCTCCGCTTGAGGACTTGTATCGCAAGGAGTATCAAAAGCATGCCCATTCTCAAAACAAACAGAAACATATTCTAAATGCCATTCTTATCAAATCTTATATGAAGAGCATGGATGAAAGGGTAGAGTTAACAGCAGAGGAAGTAAAAGTCCTTCATGATTACCTGTTTTCTACCGAGATTTGGGGAATCTATGAACTCAATTTATTTTCAGTCAGTTCTCCCTTTTTATCTGCTTCTCTTTTTACTAGATATGTACGAGAAATGGTCCGCAAATCTGATTTTCTAATGGAAATGTCTGGTAATCGAAACCTTTTTCACACTATACTATTGAATGGTTTTTTAGCCAGCATTGAGTGTGAAGAATTTACTAATGCCTCTTATTTTAAACGTGTTATCGAAGAGCATTTCTACAATGAAAATGAAACCTATTTCCGAATTGTCTATTTGTGGGCGGAAGGTCTCCTTGATAGCAAGCAAGGTAGAGTCAAGGAAGGTCAGAAAAAGATGGAGGATGCTGTCCGTATTTTTGAGATGCTTGGCTGTAATAAATCTGCCGAATACTATAGAAAAACGACCGATTGTTGAATATCTGCAAACTAAGAAAATTATTTGAAATTTTAAGTGATAGAATTGTTGAGCTCTCTCGTGTCACTGGAGAAATTCTATCGTTTCTTTTTGCTCATTTCGTTTGTTGCATATATTCAAAAGTTTTTCCTCTAAAATTTCTAAGTGCTATACTATAGTCATACTTCACATAAAACTTCTAACAAGAAGGGAGATTATCTATGAAACTATTGTTTAGAAATCAAGCGTATCGACTCTTGACTTTATCACGCTTCTTCAATGCTTTTGGTGCTTCGATTTTTAATCTGGTCTTTATCGTCTATGCATCGACCTTGCCACAAGCCTCTTTTGCGGTTGCTATGGCGAATATTGTCATGATTCTTCCGACTTTCTTTACAGTTTTTGTAGGGATTCGGGCAGATTATACGAGGGCCAAGGTCAAATGGATGGTCTATAGTGGTTTGTTTCAGGCGATTTTATTTTTTCTAGCAGCCCTAGTTGTCCAGCAAGCTAGTCTATTTGCCTTTTCTAGTCTGTGTTTAATCAATGTTATTAGTGATGTCATCAGTGATTTTGCAGGTGGTTTGCGCATGCCTCTCATTAAAGAAAAAGTAGCTGAAGAGGATTTGATGGAAGCTTATTCTTTTTCCCAGTTTATCACCTATATTTCAGCCATTGGTGGTCAAGCTTTTGGAGTCTGGCTCTTAGGGCTATCGGTCAATAATTTTTCTCTCGTTGCGGGAATCAATGCCTGTTTCTTCCTCGTATCAGCTTCTGTTCTCTTTTTAGGAAAAAGCAAATTGAGCCTGTCAATGTCATCTGCTGATGGTGAAATCCTAAAAAATGAGAAGCTTCCGATCAAAGAGCAGTTCCTAACGATTTATCGAAATTTACGTCTCGTTTTTCTTAAAGGTGGACAGAAAAACTTTGGATTCATGATCTTTGCTGTCTTGCTTATCAATACCTTGGGTGGCGCTTTAGGAAGCATCTATAACATCTTCTTTTTGAGCCATTCTCTTTTGGACTTTTCTTACACAGAGGCATTATTTATCAGTCAAGTCTGTGCTTTGTTAGCAATCATCATCAGTAGCCTTACGGGCAATGATTATTTTGGGAAGCAGTCCTTGCCTAGATTGATGATGTGGGTGACCGTAGGACTCAGTCTAGTTGGTCTAGCTAATTTATTCAATCAAGTCGTACTTGGTTTACTATTTCTCTGTTCAACTCTGTATGTGTCTGGTAAAGTTCAACCAAAGATTAGTGCCATGCTCCTGAAAAATCTAGCTCCAGAGGTTCTAGCTCGTACCAGTAATTTTTTAGGTTTATTGTTCACCTTATCCATACCTGTGGGAACAGCTTGTTTTTCACTAGTAGCTGTATGGAATATACAGTTGACTTGGATGCTATTTGTTGGTCTTTCCTTGCTAGCTATTCTTTTGACAGTTCTTAATCTCAAAAATGATATTTGAATCCTAATTTTATTCTTACTGTTTTAATCCCTTTATTTATGGTAAAATAAGACTATTAAGTTTAAAGAGGATTCCCTATGAAATTACAAAAACCAAAAGGAACGCAGGATATTTTACCTGCTGAATCTGCCAAATGGCAGTACGTTGAGGGCTTTGCCCGTGAGATTTTCAAGCGCTACAACTATGCAGAAGTGCGCACGCCTATTTTTGAGCATTACGAGGTCATCAGTCGCTCTGTCGGAGATACAACGGATATCGTAACCAAGGAAATGTATGACTTCTATGACAAGGGGGAACGCCATATCACCCTCCGTCCAGAAGGAACTGCGCCTGTTGTCCGTTCCTATGTGGAAAATAAACTCTTCGCCCCAGAAGTGCAAAAGCCAAGTAAGTTCTACTACATGGGCCCTATGTTCCGCTATGAGCGTCCACAGGCAGGGCGTTTGCGCCAGTTCCACCAGATTGGTGTTGAGTGCTTTGGCTCTAGCAATCCAGCTACTGATGTGGAAACCATCGCTATGGCAGCCCATTTCTTGAAAGAAATCGGCATCCAAGGTGTCAAATTGCATCTTAACACTCTTGGAAATCCTGAGAGCCGTGCGGCTTACCGTCAAGCCTTGATTGACTATTTGACACCGCTCAAGGAGACCTTGTCTAAGGATAGCCAACGTCGTTTGGAGGAAAATCCTCTCCGTGTCTTGGACTCTAAAGAAAAAGAAGACAAGGTAGCAGTAGAGAATGCGCCTTCTATCTTGGATTTCCTTGATGAAGAAAGCCAAGCTCATTTTGATGCTGTGCGTCAGATGTTGGAAAATCTTGGAGTAGACTATATCATCGATACCAATATGGTGCGTGGTCTGGACTACTACAACCACACCATTTTTGAGTTCATTACTGAGATTGAGGGCAATGACTTGACAGTCTGTGCGGGTGGTCGTTACGATGGCTTGGTTGCTTACTTTGGTGGCCCTGAAACTGCTGGATTTGGTTTTGGCCTTGGTGTAGAGCGCCTGCTTCTCATTCTTGAAAAGCAAAGTGTGGCCCTCCCTATCGAAAATGCCCTAGATGTCTATATTGCGGTCTTGGGTGAAGGAGCAAATGTCAAGGCCTTGGAATTGGTACAAGCTCTTCGCCAACAAGGATTCAAAGCAGAGCGTGATTATCTCAACCGTAAACTCAAAGCTCAGTTCAAGTCAGCCGATGTCTTTGCGGCTAAGACCCTCATCACCCTAGGTGAGAGCGAAGTCGAAAGCGGACAAGTGACGGTCAAGAACAATCAAACACGAGAAGAAGTGCAAGTGTCACTTGAGACAATCAGCCAAAACTTCTCAGGAATCTTTGAAAAACTAGGCTTTTATACTCAATGAAAATCAAAAAGCAAACTAGGAAGTTAGCCGCAGGTTGCTCAAAACAGTGTTTTGAGGTTGTGGATAGAACTGACGAAGTCAGTAACCATATCTACGGCAAGGTGAAGCTGACGTGGTTTGAAGAGATTTTCGAAGAGTATTAATGATAGATAAACTGGCCAGGAACTTATTCCTGACCTTTTTCTTTTGCAAAATGACAAAAATCATAAACTTTTCGACAAATATGTTTGTCAAAAAGAAAAAGATGTGTTACAATAAATTCAAGTTAAGAAATAGGAAGCAGAAAGGAGCTATGATGTGGGTAGTAGTATTTATACTATTTCTGATTTTCTTTTATTCTAATAATTCTGAAAAAATCAAGAAACTAGAGCAGAAAATCAAAAAGCTTGAGCGAAAAGAGAAAGGAAACGCAGAAATGTCGAGATTATTGCAAGAAATGATTGGAAAGAAACCAATTATAACGGGAGTGTATATTGGACCAGATAACTGGGAAGTTGTGGATGTTGACGAGGAATGGGTCAAACTACGTAGCGTTGATAAAAAGGGGAAAGAAAAATTCAAGTTGCAACGTATTGAGGATATCCAAACCGTTGAATTTGATGGAGAGTAGGTGTGTAACATGCAACTAAAAAATCGTCTAAAAGAGCTTCGGGCTCGCGATGGTCTCAATCAAACCGACCTAGCCAAGCTGGCAGGGGTTTCCAGACAGACCATCAGCCTATTAGAACGGGACGAATACACCCCGTCCGTTGTGATTGCCTTGAAAATATCTCAAATTTTCAACGAAACAGTCGAATCGGTATTTCGCTTGGAGGAGGACGAGTGATGAAAAAGTATAGAGTGCTTTATCATATGAGTGTTCTTGCCCTTATTGTAAATGCTTTCGCTATGGTTGGAACATTACTGGGCTGGTTCTATTTTGTTGAAAGTAAGTATTTGTTTTGGATTAATTTAGTCCTCTTATCCATTTTCAATTGGTTAGAGAAAAAGGAGAAAAATGATGAAAAAGTATAAAGTGATCTATTATATAGTTGCCATAGCCCTATTAGTCAGCATGTGTCTACTAATTGGAACAAATCTAGGATGGTTTAATCTCTATTACAGCGACCAATTTATCTGGGCCTACTTTGCTCTTATCCCAGTCGTTGACTGGATTGAAAAGAAAGCAAACAATTTAGCAAGTGAAAAAGGAGAATAAATATGAAAGAGTTTTTAGCAGGTTTTCAAGTAGATACAGAACAAAAAGAACTTGCAGGTGTCTGTGCAGGTTTAGGAAACTATTTTAATATCAAGACTAACGTCATCCGTTTGGTAGCCATTTTGCTGTTTCTTTGGTCAACAGAGTTTGGGATTTTAACAGTCATCCTATATGCTTATCTAGCAGGTTGGCTTGGGAGAAATCCTTTAGGAGAAGGGGCGAAAAAAGCCAGAAACCAAGCTATTCTCTTGTTTGCTGTTTGTTTGATTTTAGTATTACTTGGAACAGAGGGCTTGACAGCAATTTATGCATCAGGGAAAGCCTTTGGTCAGTGGTTAGTTGGATTGGTTTAGAAAGAGGTTGAATATGAAAAATAAACGTGTCTTGTTATTTTTAATTCCTATTGTCTTGGGAGCTTTCTTGTATATGTTTGTAGATATGTTGAAGGCTGGTGCCGAATTCCACGGAATGATGTTAGATGCAAAAATCTTGATACCATGGCTATCAGCCATTTGTTTACTATTAGGTTTCGTTGGCATTGTTTTGACGTTCAATTTCTCAAAGAAAAGCAGAAAATTTCACTCCTTGTATCAAGAGGAAATGGATGATGATCTGAATGAAACCTATTATGTGCAGATGTATCGGAATCTTGAGTTTGGAAACATTACTTTTAATATTACAGGCGTAGCGATTGTATTGGCTCTCTTCATTTCAGGAAGCGAAGTAATTGTACTCGATGTAAGTCGTATAACATTTTCCCTTTCCTTTTTGGAATTAGTGCTGTATTCACACAGCCAAAAATATCTTTTTAAAACAATTGCGATTGTTCGTCAGCTTGATTTGGCATTTTTCTCTACACCAAAGGATATCTTAGAGCATTTCGATTCTTACGATGAAGGGGAGCGCAAGGCTAATTTGGAACAGAGTTTTCGGATTTTATTCCAATTAAATCAGTATGTCTTACCAGCCTTATATATTTTTCTTTTTATCATTTCTTTCTTGATAGGAGAGATTCAGTTACTAGCCTTCTTGCTTGTAGGAGCCATCCATGTTTATATCAATGTGATGCAGTTGCCTATGGTGAAACGTTATTTCAAATAAAGGAGTTTCTATGATTCGTGTTGAAAATATAAGCAAAAGTTTTGGGAGCAAAAAAGCTCTTCATCAGATTTCTTTTGAGATTAAGAAAGGTGAAATCTTTGGTTTTCTTGGCCCTTCTGGCTCAGGTAAAACAACTATGATCAATGTCTTGACAGGTCAGTTGGCTGCAGATCAAGGTAAAACAGTTTTGTTAGGCAAGAATTCTCAAGATTTAACCTCAAATGATTTGGAACAAATTGGTATTGTTAGTGATGGCAGTGGTTTTTATGAAAAGATGAGTCTTTACAAAAATCTTCTTATCTATGCTAAGTTATATGGTCTCAAGTCAGACAGAGTAAATCAGGTACTCCAACAGGTTGGATTGGCAGATGCTAAAGATATTATCGCAGAAAAACTATCTACAGGAATGAAACAACGAATGTTCTTGGCTCGTGCCCTTCTGAATGCTCCTAAGATCCTCTTTCTAGATGAGCCAACCAGTGGCTTAGACCCTACAACATCTAAGATGATTCATACCCTACTACAAGAATTAAAGCAGGCGGGGACAACTATCTTTCTGACCACGCATGATATGAATGAAGCAACTCTGCTTTGTGATCGCCTATCTCTTTTGAATAAGGGGAACTTAATAGAGTATGGAAGTCCGCAAGATATTATCCAGAAGTACCATGTGGATAAGAAAGTACGTGTGGTTTATAATGATGGACGAGAACAGATAGTTCCATTTGAAGAATTGCCACATTTAGACACGACAGATTTGATGATGGTTCACTCTTGTGAGCCGACTTTAGAAGAGATCTTTATCAGATTGACAGGAGAAAAGTTAGATGTTTAGAAAATTAAATGCCCTACTATGGTTAAGATTACAAGTTCTTATCAGCAATTCAACTTTGTTAGCGACTTTATTGATGCCTTTTGGTATTGCTGTTTTATATAATGAATTTTTAAATAAGAATGGACAATTGAGCCTATTTTTACTATCTGCTAGCTTGACGATGGTCTTGAGCATGGGAAGTGGTTATATGGTATCGATTATGATGGCAGAAGATAAGGAAAAACGAAATCTTAAATCACTCATTCTAAGTGGTGTGACAGCAACAGAATATACTTTCAGTATGCTTGTTCTCCCTATTCTGATAATGTTACTTGCTATGATTGTACTTCCCATCTATCTTAAAGTAGATGTATCTGGTTATTTATTTGCCTACGTTATCTATTTGCTCCTAGCAACTATTAGTATTATTTTTCTCAACCTTCTAATCGGTGCGGTGTCAGATACTCAATCTAAAGCGCAAGTTTATAGTATCTTCCCTATGTTAATTGTCTCTTTTTTACCTATAATTGCTCTTCAAAATGATACGGCTCAAAAAGTGTTGGATTACTCGTTCGTTGGTCCTATTGTAAATCTTTTAAATAAAAAAGGTGGAGAAATATCTTTTTCTAACATCGGTATGTTACTTGCCTGGGTACTTGTATTAGGAATAGCAAACCTCATTGTATTGAAAAACAGCTATAAAGCAAGATAGGAGAACTTTATGAAACTACTTAAAAACCTTGGCTGGTTTCTTCTAGCCATTCTATCCTTTTTATTCATCTATGGCTTCATTCAGGTGCTCGCGACTACGTCGCTTGCCTTAGGTGCTTCACCCTATGCTGTTACCCTACTCTATGTAGCCTTGGCTGGAGTTTATGTGTACGGCGTTTACAAATGGTATCAGAAAGGTCCTGTTCGTATTGAGAAGAGTGGCTTCAACCGATTTATTTGGCTTCCTGCCTTGGTTTGGTTCTTATCTCTGGTTGTCCAATTTTTCTTGCCAAATGATCCTTCAGTAAATCAACAAATGGCGACAGACTTGACCTTGTCTCAACCACTTTTCTCATTCTTTGCTGTCGTTATTTTTGCTCCTTTGACGGAAGAGCTTATCTTTAGAGGGATGTTAGCACGCTATCTCTTTCCTAAGCAGGACAATAGTAAACAAACTCTGATTTTTCTTCTGGTATCCAGTGTTCTGTTTGCCTTGATTCATTTCCCAGGTGATGTGCAACAATTTTTTGTCTATTTTAGCCTTGGTTTTAGCTTGGGCTTGGCTTATATTAGCAGAAAAGGTCTGGTCTACAGTATTTCTCTTCACGCTTTAAATAATTTAGTCGGCTTTTTGATGATTCTCATGCTATAATAGAGTCAGGAGGTCACATGAAACGAGTAATTTTATTAGCAGTGATTCAAGCAGTCGTTCTATTTTTCATTATTGGAGCGCTAGCTTATGCCTTTAAGGGCGATTTCTTCTACAACTATCTAGCAGTTGTCTTTGCCCCTATTGCAGGTGTCTTGCGCTTTGGGACAGCTTACACAACGGAAATTGTCTTGCCGAGAAAGGCAGCCGAAATCGCTGAAAAGCGTAAAGCAGGCAAAAATTCAAAATAAGAGAGTCCGGTGAACTTCATCGGATTTTTGTATGTGCGTTAATTTTTAAAGACAGGCAAACTTTTCTGCTGATTTTCATGAAGAGCCTGCGCTTTTATGGTAAAATAGTAACAGAATAAAAGAGGAGAGAAAACATGAAACGTAGTATGTATGCTGGTCGTGTTCGTGAGGAACACATCGGACAAGAAATGACCTTGAAAGGATGGGTTGGCCGTCGTCGTGACCTTGGTGGTTTGATTTTTATCGACCTTCGTGACCGTGAAGGAATCATGCAGTTGGTTATCAACCCTGAAAAAGTATCTGCAGAGGTCATGGCAACAGCTGAAAGCCTTCGTAGCGAATTTGTTATCGAGGTGACTGGTCAGGTCGCTGCGCGTGAGCAAGCCAATGATAAGTTGCCAACTGGTGTAGTTGAGTTAAACGTGACAGCTCTGACAGTGCTTAATACAGCTAAGACAACACCATTTGAGATTAAAGATGGCATTGAGGCCAATGACGATACACGTTTACGTTACCGTTACCTTGACCTTCGTCGTCCAGAAATGTTGGAAAATCTTAAACTTCGTGCTAAGGTGACCCACTCTATCCGCAACTACTTGGATGAGTTGGAGTTTATCGACGTGGAGACACCATTCCTTTCTAAGTCAACACCAGAAGGGGCGCGTGACTACTTGGTGCCATCTCGTGTCAATAAAGGGCATTTCTATGCACTTCCTCAAAGTCCACAAATCACGAAACAGCTCTTGATGAATGCTGGTTTTGACCGTTACTATCAAATTGTTAAATGTTTCCGTGACGAGGACTTGCGTGGAGACCGCCAGCCTGAGTTCACACAGGTCGACTTGGAAACATCTTTCCTTACTGAGCAAGAAATCCAAGATATCACAGAAGGTTTGATTGCGCGCGTGATGAAAGAAACTAAAGGCATCAAAGTGACGCTTCCATTCCCTCGTATGAAATACGATGATGCTATGGCTCTTTACGGTTCTGATAAACCTGATACGCGTTTTGACATGTTGCTTCAGGATTTGACAGCAGTGGTCAAAGGTGTAGATTTTAAAGTCTTTTCAGAAGCACCTGCTGTAAAAGCCATTGTGGTCAAAGGCGCTGCGGACAACTATTCACGTAAAGATATCGACAAGATGACTGAAGTAGCCAAACAATATGGTGCCAAAGGCCTTGCTTGGGTCAAGGTTGTTGATGGAGAATTAAACGGACCAGTTGCTAAGTTCTTGACAGGCATCCAAGCAGACTTGACTGTAGCGCTTGCTCTTGAAGATAAGGACTTGGTTCTCTTTGTGGCAGATACGCTTGAGGTAGCTAATGCAACACTCGGTGCCCTTCGTGGACGTATTGCCAAAGAGCTTGGCTTGATTGATAACGATAAATTCAACTTCCTTTGGGTGGTTGACTGGCCAATGTTTGAATGGTCTGAGGAAGAAGATCGCTATATGAGTGCCCACCATCCATTTACCCTTCCACAGGAAGAGACAGCTCACGAATTAGAAGGTGATTTGGCTAAGGTTCGTGCCATTGCTTACGATATCGTCTTGAACGGTTATGAGCTTGGTGGTGGTAGCCTTCGTATCAACCAAAAAGACCTTCAAGAACGCATGTTCAAGGCTCTTGGTTTCTCAGCTGAAGAAGCAAATGACCAGTTTGGTTTCCTTCTTGAAGCCATGGACTATGGTTTCCCACCACACGGTGGCTTGGCTATCGGGCTTGACCGATTTGTAATGTTGCTTGCAGGAGAAGAAAATATCCGTGAAGTCATTGCCTTTCCTAAGAACAACAAGGCAAGTGATCCAATGACACAAGCTCCTTCAACAGTAGCTCTCAAACAACTAGAGGAACTCAGCTTACAAGTAGAAGAAGATGAAACAAGCAAAACGAATTAAGCGGTGGCGCTATTATCTGCGCCGCTTTGCTTATCAGATAAAAATTTTACGTGTCTTACAAAGCATCTCCCGAGAAAAGTATGACGAAAAAATTTCGGCCTCTCTGGTCTATGGTTTTTTATCAGCAGTAGCGGTCAATTTCTTTTTCCAACCAGGACATGTGTATTCGAGTGGTGCGACAGGTCTGGCACAGATTATCTCTGCCTTGAGTAATCACTGGTTTGGTTTTCACATTCCGATTTCGCTGACCTTCTACGCCATTAATTTTCCTTTGATGGTTTTAGCTTGGTATCAGATTGGACATAAGTTCACGGTCTTTACCTTTATAACGGTATCCATGAGTTCCTTCTTTATCCAGTTTGTCCCTGTGGCGACCTTGACGGAGGATCCCATTATCAATGCCCTTTTTGGGGGTGTTGTCATGGGCTTGGGGATTGGTTTTGCTCTTCGCAACAATATCTCCAGTGGTGGGACGGATATCGTCAGCCTGACCATTCGCAAGAAAACGGGTAAGAATGTTGGTAGTATTTCTTTCTTGGTAAATGGGACGATCATGCTGATAGCTGGTTTGACCTTTGGTTGGAAATACGCTCTCTACTCTATGATTACCATCTTTGTCTCTAGCCGTGTGACAGACGCTGTCTTTACCAAGCAAAAACGGATGCAGGCCATGATTGTGACCAATCATCCAGAGAAGGTAATTGAAAAAATCCATAAAAAGTTGCACCGCGGAGCAACCATGATCCACGATGCAGAAGGAACCTATAATCACGAAAGAAAGGCAGTTTTAATCACTGTCATTACACGTGCAGAGTTTAATGAATTTAAACAGATTATGAAACAGGTGGATCCAAGCGCCTTTGTCTCTGTCTCGGAGAATGTTCATATTTTGGGACGGTTCGTTGAAACAGATAATTAGTAACTAAAAAAACCAGCGCGAGCTGGTTTTTATTTTTCGATAATTTTGTGGGCGATTAACTGGCGATAACAAATTTGTTTATTGCTTTTAGCATCGTTGATAATCTGGAGGATGGTTTCAAGAGAAACACGACCAAGTTCTAGGCTATTGATATCAACATAGGCTGCCAAGTTGAGTTTGGGATTGACTGAGTCAAAGCTGAGAACAGGGACATTCAGTTGGTGCTTAGCGATATAGTCACAGACACCTTCGGCTAGGAGGCTATCGGTTGTGATGATAGCATCGATTTGTGGGTCATGCTGAAAGAGGAGTTTACTAAATTGATATCCTTTTTCCTCTAGAAATTCATTTGCAAAGTAGGTCAGATTGTCATCAAGAGGCAGTTTGTATTGCTTGAGTGCGGACTCATAGCCTGTTAAACGATCTTGTGTTACGAAGAGTCGCTTAGTCCCTCCAATGAAGGCAATTCGTTTGCAGCCTTTTTTGATGAAATATTCGGTTGCATCAAAACCAGCTTGGACATTGTCGTTGTCAACAAGAGGGATAAAGGGTGAAATGGATTTTCCTAAGATGAGGAAGGGGAACTGCTCATCAGCGACCAGCTTGACCAAGGGATCTTCCTCTTCGGCATAAAGGAAAATCAAACCATCCACACGTTTGCCGTAAACCATCTGTGAAATCGCTTTAAGGCGTTCTTTTTCATCTTTACCTGTTGCAATCTGAATAGCATAGTGGTTTTCAGAAGCAACTTGGGCGATACCACGGAGGACAGATGGGAAGAAAGGATTTTGATAGAAGGCGTCTGAGTCGTCAGGAAGGACCAAGCCAATAACTTGGGTATAACTACTTACCAAGCTACGAGCGTTGAGGTTGGGGTGGTAATTGAGCTCCTTCATAGCCTTGCGAACACGTTTTTTTGTTTCGTCGCTAATGGTTGATTTATTTTGAATAACACGGGTTACGGTTGAAGGCGAAACACCAGCAGCCTTGGCCACATCTTTAATCGTAACGGGCATAAAAATCTCCTATTTATGGTAATCTGGATCACGGAAATGCGTTTTATAAAAAATAGTGACCAGATATAGAACAAAAAGAATGTTTTGTATAGTGATGAGGGTTGTCATATTTTGGCCAAATAGTCCCAAAATAAGCGTAATCAGAGTTGGTAATCCTAAACAGTTCAAGATAAAATGGTAGCACTCTTTAAAGGTCCTAAATGAAAAGAGGCGTGATTTTTTAGTGATATAAAGGAGAAGACTCGCTCCTAGAGAGACGATAAAGAAATTCAAACCAAAGAGGAAGCTGGCACCGAGAACTAGAAAGAGACTGATATAGACACGATTCTGCTGGTACCAGTCTTTAGAAATGGCTTGGGTCAAGCTGTCTTTGTTTTTGAAACTCTCAGTATCAATCGCTAGGTAAGAGACACGGGTCAGTTCTTTACTTTCCTTGCTGATGACTAGCTCATTCGTATCGAAATGCAGTTGCAAGTCTTTAGGTAATTCCTTGCTTTGACTTGGACCAATCACAATAGAAGGCGTTTGACTAGCTGTTCCAGTATAAGTTAATTTGCCATCAATAATTGTAGCGTGTTCAGAGAGATCCTGGACAACCTCATCTGTCAATGGTTCATAGACATTATCGATAAAGGTTTCTAGCGGATAAGTATCTTGTGAGCTGTTTTGGATGGCAATAGGTACCATAGACAAGCTGATAAGGAAGATACTGGTAAAGAGAAGCTGAAACCAGTTGAGCCCGAAACGTTTGGACAGGGGCCTACGAAATCCCCAAATACTTGAAAAATATGAAAATGGATATGGAAGCATTTGTATCTTTCTAAAAGGTGTTTTCTATATGAGTATTATTATATAGAGAAATGTGCTTTATTTCAAGTCTAGGGGATAAATTGCTTGCTACAAGGATATTATTTACAGTAGCAATCGCTAATACTCAATGAAAATCAAAGAGCAAACTAGGAAGCTAGCCGCAGGCTGTACTTGAGTACGGCAAGGTGAAGCTGACGTGGTTTGAATTTGATTTTCGAAGAGTATAAAATGAAAAAGGGTGGCGGGGATAAATTATCCCTTGTCGCCACCACTTGTAAGTCCTGAAACAAAGTTCTTTTGTAGGAAGAAGAAGAGAATACAGATTGGAAGGGCGATGAGGATAGCACCTGCTGAGAAGTAGGCAATCTTCATGTTTTTCACATTGTTAACGAAGGTTTGGAGACCAACGGCAACGGTAAAGTATTCTTTCTCACGAAGCAAGAAACTAGAGAGGATATAGTCTCCGAAAGGTCCCATGAAGGCCCAGAGAGCTTGAACAGCAATCATTGGGCGAACAAGTGGGAGAACAATTTGCCAGAAGCGGCGGAAGTGTCCTGCACCGTCTAGTTTTGCAGATTCGTCTAGAGACATTGGTACTGTATCGAAGTAACCTTTCATCAGCCAAGCATTCATTGGGATACCACCACCAACGTAGAGGAAGATGAGGAACCAGCTGTGGTTAAGGGCGTTCAACATAAGTGCCATAACGAAGAAGGCTGTCAAAGCGGCCATGGTTGGCACCATTTGGATAATCAAGAAGAAGACCAAACTTTGTTTACGAGCCAAGAAGTTGTAACGGCTGTAGGCATAACCAGCAAGTACGATGATACTTGTTTGAACAGCCATGGTAATCAAGGCGATAATCAAAGTATTGAGGTACCAAGTACCGTACAAGGTTTCAGAGAAGAGCCCTTGGAAGTTAGCAAAACTAAAGTCAACGTTGCTGTCTAGTTTAAAGGCTACTACGTTACCAGTCTTGAAGGCTGACATGATAGTAATCAACAGTGGATAGATAATCACGATTGAAAGGCCAATCAAGTAGAGGTAAGTAAGGGTTTGAGTCAGTCTACGTTTGAGTTTGATTGAGTTATTCATCTTAGACGTCCTCCATATCAAATGCGTGTAGTTTCTTGAATGCAATCATAGAGATTGAGATGACAATGATAGAGATAATCAAGGTAACAGCTGCCGCCATAGAGTATTGAGGAGATGTACCAGTTGTCAAACGGTAAATCCATGAGATCAAGATATCGGTTGAACCAGCCCCACCACCGACACTACCAGGTCCTCCAGCATTAAAGAGGTACATGATAGAGAAGTTGTTAAAGTTGAAGGTGTATTGGCTAATCAAAGTAGGTGCCGCAACAGCCAAGATCATTGGGAAAGTGATGTTGCGGAATTTTTGCCAAGCATTGGCACCGTCAATATAAGCTGCTTCGTAAAGGTCGTTAGGAATAGATTGCAAGATACCCAAAGTCAAAACGTAGATGTATGGGAATCCAAGCCAACCTTGCATCATAATCAAGGCAATCTTAGTCCAAGTTGGGTCTGTTTTCCAAGGAATAAGAGCACCATCAAGGAAAGGAAGGAATTTAGCCAAGATTGGCAATACTTGAGTGTTGATAGCACCAACACTATCATTAAACATATTTGAGAATGTCAAGATAGTGATGAAGGCTGGGACAGCCCAAGGAAGAAGGAAAATAACACCAAAGATACGTTTTCCTTTGATAAATGGTTGGTTAGCAATGATAGCTGTGAAGATACCGATGACGATCTGTAAAGTTGAGGCAGCCAAAGCCCAGATGATGGTCCAAGAAAGAACGGCACCAAAGGCAGAACGGAAGGTACTCAAACTCCAGATGTTCGTAAAGTTTGTCAAACCAACCCAGTCCAACAATTTGTTTGGTGGCAAGTGTTGGAAGTCATAGTTGGTAAAGGCAATCATCAAGGTTACGATAACTGGAAAGATAATCGCAAAAGTCATTGCAATATAAGATGGAATGATCAAGAGGTAAGGGAAGCCATTTTCATAGATTCCTTTGATCATATCTTTTAGCGTAAGTGGTACTGGAATTCCATTGTTGATACGTTTTGCGATTGTATGTGCATCTTTAATATTTGAGAAATAAAAGAGCACATAAACGACTACAAAGATTAAATGGAAGGCACCACGAATCAGCATAAAGAGGGAATTATCACGACCTGGCTTATCACCAAGAGTGATGAGATTGCTCAATTCAGGGGCTGCAAGTGCTAGGAAATAAAGGACGAAGACAAGGGTTACACCAAGGAAGATAAAACCTTTGGCTTTTTGCTTATTGTAAATCTGTCCTAACCCAGGAATGATAGACAGCAGGGCTGCTTTACTAGGTTGTTGCTTTTCCATAATAACTCCTTTCATAGGATACTGGTTTCTAATTAAAACCTAAACTATATATGTTTTTTATTGATAAATTCAAAGGGGGATTTGAATTCCACCCCCCTTGAACAAATTTTTTATTCACCAAATTTTTGTTTGATTGTTTCTTTGATCAATGTTACAGCATCGTTAGCAGCTGTTTTAGCATCTTTCTTACCGCTTACAGAGTCAAAGAGCATGTTAGCAGCTGGTTCCCAAACTGCAGACATTTGAGAGATGTTTGGCATTGGTTGAGCGTTCTTGAACTGTTTGATAACAGCTGTTGTCAACTCATCGTTTTTACCTTCAGCGTATGAACGAGCTTCAGTGTTAGCTGGGATTTCGTTAGTTTTATCGTAGAAGGCTTTTTGTTGTTCAGTTGAAACAAGGAAGTCTACAAATTTTTGTGCTCCTTCAAGGTTCTTAGTGCTTGATGGGATGATCCAAGCTTTACCACCACCGAATGCTGCGTAGTCTTTTCCGTTTGGAAGAGTTGGGATAGTTGCAACACCGTAGTTTACTTTAGCATCTTTGAAGGCTTGAGCTTTCCAAGGTCCATCGATGATAGCAGCTGTTTTACCTTCTTGGAATTGAGTTTGGATTAAGTTTCCAGCTCCTTCAGTATCTTGCATACCTTTAGGCCATTTTTCATACCAAGATTTAGCGTAGTTGATACCTGCGATAGAACCGTCGTTTGCAAGACCGATGTCTTTAGCGTCTTTACCGTTTTGTCCGAATACGTATGCACCGTTACCAGCAAGAAGTCCGTATGCAAAGTAGAAGTTTGTCCAGTCAGCTAGGAAAGCAGAAGTTTTTCCATCTTCTCCAGCGAATGCGTATTTGCTATCTTTAGCAAGGTTTTCTAAGTCAGCAAAAGTTTTTGGAGCTTCTTTTACCAAGTCTTTGTTGTAGTACATAACAAGTGACTCGATAACGGCAGGAGCACCGTAAACTTTACCGTCAGCAGCTGTTACAAGAGATTTAGTTTTATCATCTGTTTTAGCGCCGTCGCTCAATTTAACTTCTGAAAGTTGTCCGTCAGTACCAAGGCTACCTACACGGTCGTATGGAGCCATCATAACGTCAGCAGCTTGACCTGATTGGTTGTCAAGAGAAAGTTTGTCAAGACCACCAAGTTGGTCACCAGATTTGATGTTAACTTTTGTTCCTGACTCTTTTTCGTAAGCTTTAGCAACTGTTTCAGCGAAAGCTTTGTATTGGTCTTCAACGTAAAGAGTGATTTCTTTACCTGCAGATGAACCAGCATCAGCAGTTTTTTCAGCAGGTTTGCTTCCGCAAGCTACCAAAAGCAAGCTAGCAAGTGTAGCAGTTCCAAGCACAGCAGCGCTCTTCATGAATTTAGATGACATAGTGTATTCCTCCTAAAGAATAACAAATTTTATAATGAGGAAACGCAAACGTTTTCCTTTATGGGACTAGTATAGCACAATTGGAAAGCGGTTGCAAGTGTTTTTTGTAAAAATTCCTAAAAAAATTGTAAAAAAAGTAAACGCTTCATCGTCATATAATAGTAGAAAATCCCCAAAATTGGTTTTGTTTTAAATTTTAAAAAGTTGAGAAAACGATTGCCTAATTTACAAATGGAAAGCAGAGAGGATTCTCACTTTATTTTTGTTTAAGTAAGATAAGTGAAACCCTTATTCTTATTTTGTTTCTTTACTGAAAGAATATATATACGAGTAAGAAGAAAAAATTTTTAAAAAATAATCAAAAAAGTTATTTAAAACCGCTTGCATTTATCAAGAAAATGAGATATACTAATCATAGCGCAAACGTTTGCGTTCGTAAAAATGTAATATCTAACTATAAACACATGAGGTGCTTATTATGAAAAAACGTCAAAGTGGTGTGTTGATGCACATTTCTTCTCTTCCAGGAGCATACGGAATCGGATCATTTGGTAAAAGTGCTTACGACTTCGTTGATTTCTTGGTTCGCACAAAACAACGTTACTGGCAAATCCTTCCACTAGGAACAACTAGTTACGGAGATTCTCCTTACCAGTCTTTCTCAGCCTTCGCAGGAAACACTCATTTTATCGATCTAGATATCTTGGTGGAACAAGGCTTGTTGCAAGCAAGTGACCTTGAAGGGGTTGACTTTGGTAGTGATGCGTCTGAAGTTGATTATGCGAAAATCTACTATGCACGTCGTCCTCTTTTAGAAAAAGCGGTAAAACGTTTCTTGGAAGTAGGAGATGTTAAAGATTTTGAGAAATTTGCTCAAGACAACCAATCATGGATTGAACTCTTTGCAGAGTATATGGCTATCAAAGAGCATTTTGACAATCTTGCTTGGACTGAATGGCCAGATGCAGATGCTCGTGCTCGTAAAGCTTCAACACTTGAAAGCTACCGTGAGCAATTGGCAGACAAGTTGGTTTACCACCGTGTGACTCAATACTTCTTCTTCCAACAATGGTTGAAATTGAAAGCTTACGCTAACGACAACCACATCGAAATCGTTGGAGATATGCCAATCTACGTAGCGGAAGATTCAAGCGATATGTGGGCAAATCCACATCTCTTCAAGACAGATGTCAACGGTAAGGCGACTTGCATCGCAGGATGCCCACCAGATGAGTTTTCTGCAACTGGTCAGCTTTGGGGTAACCCAATCTATGACTGGGAAGCAATGGACAAAGACGGTTACAAATGGTGGATTGAACGCTTGCGTGAAAGCTTCAAAATCTACGACATCGTTCGTATCGACCACTTCCGTGGTTTCGAATCTTACTGGGAAATCCCTGCTGGTTCCGATACAGCAGCACCTGGTGAGTGGGTGAAAGGTCCTGGCTACAAGCTTTTTGCAGCTGTTAAGGAAGAACTTGGTGAGCTAAACATCATTGCTGAAGATCTTGGCTTCATGACAGACGAAGTTATCGAATTGCGTGAACGTACTGGCTTCCCAGGAATGAAGATTCTTCAATTTGCCTTCAACCCAGAAGACGAAAGCATCGATAGCCCACACTTGGCACCTGCTAACTCAGTTATGTACACAGGAACTCACGATAACAATACGGTCCTTGGTTGGTACCGTAACGAGATTGATGATGCGACTCGTGAGTACATGGCTCGTTACACGAACCGCAAAGAATACGAAACAGTGCCACACGCTATGCTTCGTACAGTCTTTTCATCAGTTAGCTTTATGGCAATTGCAACTATGCAAGATTTGCTAGAATTGGATGAGGCAGCTCGTATGAACTTCCCATCTACTCTTGGTGGAAACTGGTCTTGGCGTATGACTGAAGACCAATTAACACCCGCTGTTGAAGAAACTTTGCTTGACTTGACGACAATTTATCGCCGAATCAATGAAAATTTGGTAGAATTAAAGAAATAAGATAATATCAGGAGACACTTAAACATGTTATCACTACAAGAATTTGTACAAAATCGTTACAATAAAACCATTGCAGAATGTAGCAATGAAGAGCTTTACCTGGCTCTTCTTAACTACAGCAAGCTTGCAAGTAGCAAAAAACCAGTTAATACTGGTAAGAAAAAAGTTTACTACATCTCAGCTGAGTTCTTGATTGGTAAACTTTTGTCAAACAACTTGATCAACCTTGGTCTTTACGACGATGTTAAAAAAGAACTTGCAGCTGCAGGTAAAGACTTGATCGAAGTTGAAGAAGTTGAATTGGAACCATCTCTTGGTAATGGTGGTTTGGGACGTTTGGCTGCCTGCTTTATCGACTCAATTGCTACTCTTGGTTTGAACGGTGACGGTGTTGGTTTGAACTACCACTACGGTCTTTTCCAACAAGTTCTTAAAAACAACCAACAAGAAACAATTCCAAATGCATGGTTGACAGAGCAAAACTGGTTGGTTCGCTCAAGTCGTAGCTACCAAGTACCATTTGCCCACTTCACATTGACATCAACTCTTTACGATATCGATGTACCTGGTTACAAGACAGAAACGAAGAACCGCTTGCGTTTATTTGACTTGGATTCAGTTGATTCTTCTATTATTAAAGATGGTATCAACTTTGACAAGACAGATATCGCTCGCAACTTGACTCTTTTCCTTTACCCAGACGATAGCGATAAACAAGGTGAATTGCTCCGTATCTTCCAACAATACTTCATGGTTTCAAACGGTGCGCAATTGATCATCGAAGAAGCAATCGAAAAAGGAAGCAACTTGCATGACCTTGCTGACTACGCAGTTGTCCAAATCAACGATACTCACCCATCAATGGTTATCCCTGAATTGATCCGTCTTTTGACTGCTCGTGGTATCGAACTTGACGAAGCAATCTCAATCGTTCGCAGCATGACTGCCTACACTAACCACACAATCCTTGCTGAAGCCCTTGAAAAATGGCCTCTTGAATTCTTGCAAGAAGTGGTTCCTCACTTGGTACCAATCATCGAAGAATTGGACCGTCGTGTGAAAGCAGAAGTGAAAGACCCAGCTGTTCAAATTATCGATGAGAGCGGACGTGTTCACATGGCTCACATGGATATCCACTACGGATACAGTGTTAACGGGGTAGCGGCACTCCATACTGAAATCTTGAAAAATTCTGAGTTGAAAGCCTTCTACGACCTTTACCCAGAAAAATTCAACAACAAAACAAACGGTATCACTTTCCGTCGTTGGCTCATGCATGCTAATCCAAGCTTGTCCCACTATTTGGATGAGATTATTGGACGTGGTTGGCACCATGAAGCGGATGAGCTTGAAAAACTTTTGTCATTCGAAGATAAAACAGCCCTTAAAGCTAAACTTGAAGATATCAAGGCTCATAACAAACGTAAATTGGCTCGTCACTTGAAAGAACATCAAGGTGTGGAAATCAATCCAAACTCTATCTTTGACATCCAAATCAAACGTCTTCACGAGTACAAACGCCAACAAATGAACGCTTTGTACGTGATCCACAAATACCTTGACATCAAAGCTGGCAACATCCCTGCTCGCCCAATCACAATCTTCTTTGGTGGTAAAGCAGCTCCAGCCTACACAATCGCTCAAGACATCATCCACTTGATCCTTTGCATGTCAGAAGTGATTGCTAACGATCCAGCAGTAGCTCCACACTTGCAAGTAGTTATGGTTGAAAACTACAACGTTACTGCAGCAAGCTTCCTTATCCCAGCATGTGATATCTCAGAACAAATCTCACTTGCTTCTAAAGAAGCTTCAGGTACTGGTAACATGAAATTCATGTTGAACGGAGCTTTGACTCTTGGTACTATGGACGGAGCTAACGTGGAAATCGCTGAGTTGGTTGGCGACGAAAATATCTACATCTTTGGTGAAGATTCAGAAACTGTTATCGACCTTTACGCAAAAGCAGCTTACAAATCAAGCGAATTCTACGCTCGTCAAGCTATCAAACCATTGGTTGACTTCATCGTTAGCGATGCAGTTCTTGCAGCTGGAAACAAAGAGCGCTTGGAACGTCTTTACAATGAATTGATCAACAAAGACTGGTTCATGACTCTTCTTGACTTGGAAGACTACATCAAAGTGAAAGAGCAAATGTTGGCTGACTACGAAGACCGTGACGCATGGTTGGATAAAGTCATCGTTAACATTTCTAAAGCAGGATTCTTCTCATCTGACCGTACAATCGCTCAGTATAACGAAGATATCTGGCACTTGAACTAATACTCTTCGAAAATCTCTTCAAACCACGTCAGCGTTATCTGCAACCTCAAAGCGGTGCTTTGAGCAACCTGCGGCTAGCTTCCTAGTTTGCTCTTTGATTTTCATTGAGTATAAGATACAAATTCATACTAATACATTTTGTAAAAAAGCGAGTTTCGATTGAAATTCGCTTTTTTTGAATGATGTGGATTTGGGTCAATCTTGTCTAAAAATAGGGAAATCCTAGATACAGTGAAGGCTTAAAATGCTGGTTTTTACTGTCTTCAGCCTTATATTTCTTCTTAGTGTTCACCTCATATTTCTTGTATCCGCTTACATAAAGTGTTATAATATGATTGTAGGAAAGAAGGTGTTCTTATGTGGAAAAAATATTTTTCAAAATATAAATGGACGGATTTATTTTGGATTCTATTTGTTATTTTAACATGCCTCTTGGCGGGTAATAGTAATCTTTACCCCCTTACCCATCAAGAAATCTCTTATCATGGGTGCTTATCGGGAATTACACTTGCCTTATTTCACTTGCTATTTATTGATAAGTTTGTTATCTCGAATCGAAAATAAATGGAGAAGCTAAAAGCTTTAAATGTTTTAGACTTTTGGGATAGATAGTTTAAAAATTGAAATTTAAAACCGCAGATCTTCTTGAAATGCGGTTTTTTGTGTCAATTATAGTACTCTCCCAACCAGAATCTCAGCTTCGATGGTAATCTCTGTCAAGTCGTTCCAGTCAATCTTGCTCTGGTCAACATGAAAGAGTAAGGGAGTCATGCTGAGTAGGACTTGGAGTTGCTCTGCTGTGATAGGTTTGGTTAGTGAGACAGTTTTATTGGATAAGATAGTGAAGTTGTTTTGGAAATGGTCTTTGATATCTTGGTTAGAATAACCCTTGTTTGTCAGCTGGTCCTGTACCTTCTGGCGAATTTCCTTGAGGTGATTTTCCGTTGGGATAACCTTTATCAAGATGCCGTCTTTGGATAAAACGCGACGAAATTCTCCATAGTTGGCAGGTGAAAAGATATCTAGTAGGATATCCATGCTGGCGTCTTTTATAGGGAGACGAGCTAGGTCGCCAACGAACCAATTGACTGACCAGTTGGGTTCGCTCTTTGCAGCGATTTGGACTGAATCTTTGGAAATATCAAAGGCATAGAAGGTTTTGTCAGGATGACTTTCTTGTAGTTTGCGAGAGTAGAAACCTTCACCACAACCGATATCTAAGACTGTGGTGCTAGTTTCTGAATTTGCTAACAAGTCAGATACAGCCTCTAAGATAGCCTGATAAAAGCCAGCTTCTAGGATTTGTTGGCGATTTTGAAAGTTCTCCTTATCGTAGTTTGCGGATTGCTTGATTTGAGGAGCTAAATTGACATAGCCGAATTTTGCTAGGTCAAAAGAATGGCGATTGTTGCATTTGAGACTGCTCTCTACCAGAGTCAGATTTTCTTGGCAGATAGGACAGGCAAAGGCAGTCGCAGAAGCAAAACGCTGGAGTTTGGGTTTGAGGTTTGTATTCATAGTTTAAGTGTATCAAAAGAGGCAAACGAAAGCAACTTTAGGATGATTTGTAATAGAATTAAATAGTAGTATAATTACTTTTCAAAGTACCAAAATTAAATTGCTTTTATATAAAAATTAATATATAATAATAGCTAGGAGGAAATAAGTATGTTAAAAGAAGTATTAACCGTTGCAAAAGTTGCGAAAAAATCATCACTCTTTTTGGGTGGTGTCGCATTTGGTACCCTTGGTTTGAAAATCTTAGCAAGTAAGGAAGCTAAAAAAGGTTATTCTAAAGCTTTGGCTAAGGCTTACAAGTTGAAAGACGAGCTAGATGCATCTGTTTCTGTTGTGAAGCAACATGGAGACGATGTCTTGCAAGATGCCAAATATTTGTACGAGCAAGAGAAAAAAGAAGAGCAATTAGATAGCCTTATAGGAGAATAATATGTCTTTTAAAGTGCTACATAGAGGATACCAACATATCCGACTATCATCTTCTTTTTCACTCACCTTGGATATTCAAGACTATCTTCGTTCCTTGGCGAGAGATGAAAAGGGGATTGAGTCTATCCAGTTTTACATGGATCAACAGCACTTTACTCTACGCATAAAAGAAGGCTTTTCTGTATTAGATAATGCAGAAGCCTTTTTAAAAAGAGTTGATAAAGGGAAAGTTTCTGAGTTGATGACTCTTCCCATTCGTAGAGAAGAGAGTGCATATTCTATTGTTTCAGGTGCAGCAATTAAGCGTGTGCTTTTTCGTAGTCTTGTGCCGTCTCCAATTCGCTATATATGGACTTGTTATCAGGCTTTGGGTTATGTTAGAGAAGCCTATCAGACCCTAGTGCGTAAGGAACTAACGATGGAGGTCTTGGACTGTTCAGCGATTTTATTATCTTTGTTTATGAATCAATCCAAGACGGCAAGTAATATCATGTTTATGCTTGATTTGGGGAATCATTTAGATCAGTGGTCTTTGAAAAAAACTGCAACAGATTTAGAACAAAGCCTTCTTGCAAAAGAGAGCGATGTATTCTTAGTACAGGGCGATACGGTCGTTAGTATCAAGAGTTCCGATGTTCAAATAGGAGATGTCTTGGTCCTATCTCAAGGAAATGAAATTCTATTTGATGGACAAGTAGTTTCAGGTTTAGGTATGGTCAACGAAAGCTCCTTGACGGGAGAGAGTTTTCCAGTTGAAAAAAGAGAGTCTGATTTGGTTTGTGCAAATACAGTATTAGAAACTGGAGAGTTACGCATTCGTGTAACCGATAATCAGATGAACAGCCGGATTTTACAGCTGATTGAGTTGATGAAGAAATCTGAAGAAAACAAGAAAACGAAACAACGCTATTTCATCAAGATGGCGGATAAGGTCGTCAAATATAATTTCTTGGGGGCTGGGCTGACTTACCTATTAACAGGTTCCTTTTCTAAGGCTATTTCTTTCCTATTGGTCGATTTCTCCTGCGCTTTGAAAATCTCTACTCCTGTAGCTTATTTGACAGCTATTAAGGAGGGGTTGAACCGTGAAATGGTGATTAAGGATGGGGATGTTCTGGAGAAATATCTGGAAGTTGATACTTTCTTGTTTGATAAGACGGGAACAATCACAACTAGTTATCCTATAGTTGAAAAGGTGTTACCTTTTGGGGACTATAGTGAGGAAGATATTCTCAGAATCAGTGCCTGTCTTGAGGAACACATTTATCATCCTATTGCTAATGCCATTGTCAAACAAGCCGAGATAGAGGGAATTGAACATGAGGAAATGCATGGGAAACTCCAATATATCGCAAGCAAGGGGATCAAATCTCATATAGATGGGCAACCAGTTCTTATTGGGAATTATGTTTTAATGCAGGATGAGCAAATTCATATCAGTTCAGAACAAAATGCTTTAATTGAAGAGTACAAGAGTCACTACAATCTCTTATTCTTGGCTTATCAGAATGAATTGATTGGAATGTTCTGCATTCATACTCCTTTGAGAAAAGAAGCAAAAGCAGCCTTGGAGAAACTTAAGGCACAAGGGAAAAAATTGATTCTGGCAACAGGGGACACCTTGGTTAGAACAGAGGAATTAGTCAAAGATTTGCCCTTTGATCAGGTCTATACAGACTTGAAACCTGATGGGAAATTTGAGTTAGTAGAGGAACTGCAGAAAGCAGGTCACACTATTTTGATGGTTGGAGATGGATTGAATGACTCAGCGGCTCTAACCCTATCAGATATCGGTGTGGTGATGAATGAGAGCGCAGACATTTCTAAGCAGATGAGCGATATCTTATTGTTAGATAATCGCTTGGATTTCTTCCAAGAGTTGGATTGGCTATCATCATCTTTGCAAACACTCATCAAGAAGAATATTCAAGATACCGTTGTCGTAAATAGTAGTTTGATTGGCTTTGGCTTATTTAATTGGCTCAGTCCTTCAAATCTCTCTATCTTACATAATCTAACAACCTTGCGCATAGTCCTGCGTAGCCTGTCTATTAAGGCTAGATAGATGTGATTATCAACAACAAAAAGGAGTTACCTTTCTCGAGGTTAACTCCTTTTTTCTATAGGTAAATGTTGAACAGTTTAGTAAGTCAGTACAAAGTATTTTTTCTTCCCACGACGGATAACAGTCAGTTCGTTCTCAAGCTTATCTGCGTCACTCAAGACATAGTCAAGGTCTTGGATGCGGTCACCGTTGACGTAGATAGCTCCGTTTTGGACGTCTTCACGGGCTTGGCGTTTTGAGTTAACCACACCAGATGAGACGAGCAGTTCCACGATATTGTGGTTTTCGTCTGCTTGTACTTGGTAGTTTGGCACACCACGAAGTCCTTGTTTGAGCTCTTTAACCGAAAGATTTTTGATGTTTCCTGCAAAGAGTTGCTCAGTGATGTTGAGGGCTTCTTTGTAGGCTTCTTCTCCGTGAACAAGTGTAACGACTTCACGAGCCAAGACTTTTTGAGCCAAGCGTTCGTGTGGAGCCGCTTCAAATTGTTTACGGATGTCTTCAATCTCATCAAGTGACAAGAAAGTAAAGATCTTCAAGAAGCGAACAGCGTCAGCGTCCATAACGTTCATCCAGAATTGGTACATTTCGTATGGAGAAGTCTTTTCAGGATTAAGCCAGACGGCATTTCCTTCTGATTTACCAAATTTCTTACCAGTTGCATCTGTGATCAATGGAACAGTGATAACGTGACCAGTCTTGTCAGCCTTACGACGAAGCAATTCAGTACCAGCTGTCATATTTCCCCACTGGTCAGAACCACCGATTTGAAGCGTTACGTTGTGGTCTTGGTTAAGAACAAAGAAGTCATAACCTTGCATGATTTGGTAGGCAAACTCAGTGTAAGAAATTCCTGTTTCGATCCGTTTTTTAACAGATTCCTTACTCATCATGTAGTTGACAGTGAAGTATTTTCCGATATCACGGAGGAAGTCAATGAAGCTGATGCTGCCAAACCAGTCGTAGTTGTTGACCATGACAGCCTTGTTTTCACCATTTTCAAAGTCAAGAAAACGAGAAAGTTGTCCTTGGATAGACTTGACCCAGCCATCTACTGTGTCTTTTGTTTGGAGACTACGTTCAGCATCTTTGAAGGACGGATCTCCGATGAGACCTGTAGCACCGCCAACGAGAGCATAAGGTTTGTGACCTGCTAGTTGCAAGCGACGACTTGTCAAAATTGCGACAAGGTGGCCTAGGTGAAGGCTGTCAGCAGTTGGATCGTAGCCAGTATAATAAGAAACTTGACCTTCTTCTAGGGCTTTACGCAAAGCTTCTTCATCAGTCGTTTGAAAAATCAAACCACGCTCTTTTAGCTCATCAAAAATGTGCATGTGTCTTTTCTCCTTTTTAAAATTATTGTTTCTACCTATTGTATCACAAACTTGGGCAATAGCCTAGCAGAATAGGGAAGAAAGTGGCTATTTTATTGAAAGTTTTCCTTTTGTGGTATAATGTATAGAGTGAGGAAATCCATGCAAAATCAATTAAATGAATTAAAACGAAAAATGCTGGAATTTTTCCAGCGAGTAAAATCAAACATAAATCATAGAAAATCAGAGAAAGTCTCAGAAGAGAAGCAGTCGGATGGGACAGGTGGGCGAATTTTGTCTATCTTAGGGAGCATTTTAGCTGCTATCAAGGGAGTTTTGAATACTCTCTTTATTCTAGGCTTTATCGGTGGGCTTTTTGGTGCTGGTGTAGCTCTTGGTTATGGAGTTGCCTTGTTCGATAAGGCTAAGGTTCCGCCAGCGGAGGACTTGGTCAAGCAGGTTAAAAATGTTTCTTCCATCTCAGAAATTGTTTATGCAGATGGGAGTGTCATTGCTTCTATCGAGAGTGACTTATTGAGAACTTCTGTCTCATCTGAGGAAATATCGGACAATCTCAAAAAGGCTATCGTTGCAACTGAGGACGAACATTTTCTTGAACATAAAGGGGTTGTGCCAAAAGCTGTGATTCGGGCGACCTTGGGAACCTTTGCAGGTTTGGGCTCATCTAGTGGGGGCTCGACCTTGACTCAACAGCTAATCAAGCAACAAGTGGTCGGAGATGCTCCTACCTTGGCTCGTAAGGCTACAGAAATTGTCGATGCCCTTGCTTTAGAGAGAGTGATGGGAAAAGATGAGATCCTAACAGCCTATCTCAATATCGCTCCTTTTGGTAGAAATCATAAAGGGCAAAACATTGCAGGTGTCCAGCAAGCTGCTGAAGGGATTTTCGGTATTGATGCCAACAAGTTGAGTATTCCTCAAGCTGCCTTCTTAGCAGGTTTGCCCCAGAGTCCGATTACTTATTCTCCTTATGAAAATACTGGAGAGTTAAAGAGTGATGAAGACTTAGAACTTGGTTTGAAACGGGCCAAGGGAGTTCTCTATAACATGTATCGTACGGGTGCTTTAACTAAGGAAGAGTACGACCAGTACAAGGATTATAATATAAAACAAGACTTCTTGCCATCGGGAACTGTTAATGCTGTTTCAAGAGATTACCTTTACTTTACGGCTATGTCTGAAGCGACAGATCGGATGTATGATTATTTAGTTCAACAGGACAACGTCTCTAGTCAGGAGTTGAAAAAGGAAGCGGTTCAAAAGGCTTATCATGAGCGAGCGGAGCAGGAACTAAGTAAAGGTGGTTACAAAATCACTACAACAATCAATAAAAAAATCCATACAGCCATGCAAAATGCAGTTGCTAACTACGGTCGTTTGGTAGATGATGCGACTGGTCAGCCTGAAGTAGGGAATGTTTTGATGGACAATAAAACGGGGGCTGTTCTAGGTTTCGTTGGTGGTCGTAATTACCAGATAAACCAAAACAATCACGCCTTTGACACCAAGCGTTCGCCAGCCTCTACAACCAAGCCTTTGTTGGCCTACGGTATTGCCATTGACCAAGGTTTGATGGGAAGCGCTAGTATCTTGTCCAATTATCCGACAAAATTCTCTAATGGAAATCCTATCATGTATGTAAACAGTCCAGGTACAGGCATGATGACTTTGGGAGAAGCCTTGAACTATTCGTGGAATATCCCAGCCTATTGGACCTATCGTATGCTTCGTGAGAAGGGTGTTGATGTCAAGGGCTATATGGAGAAAATGGGTTACGAGATTCCAGAGTACGGTATCGAAAGTTTGCCTATGGGCGGCGGTATTGAAGTCACAGTTGCCCAGCATACCAATGGGTATCAAACAATTGCTAATAACGGTGTCTACCATCAGAAACATGTGATTTCTAAGATTGAATCATCTGACGGTAGAGTAATTTATGAATTTCAAGATAAACCAGTTCAAGTGTACTCGAAGGCAACAGCAACGATTATGCAGAGTTTGCTTCGTGAGGTGATTTCATCTCGAATCACTTCAAGTTTCCAAACGGACTTGGCTTCTATCAATTCAAGCTTAGCTCGTGCAGACTGGATTGGTAAGACTGGTACAACCAATGAAGATGAAAACATGTGGCTCATGCTGTCAACACCAAGATTGACTCTAGGTGGTTGGCTAGGGCATGATGACAACCGCCCAATGGCTAAGGGGGCTGGGCATTATCGAAATGCCAAATATATGGCTTACTTGGTCAATGCTATCCAACAGGCTGAGCCTGGTGTTTGGGGAAATGAACGCTTTAATCTTGACTCTAGTGTGACCCAATCTCAGGTCCTCAGATCTACAGGACAGAAGCCAGGCAAAGTATCCGTTAATGGAAAAACAGTTGATCTTTCAGGTTCTACTGTAACGAGCTATTGGGCTAATAAAGCGGGAGCTCCTACGACCAGCTATCATTTTGCTATTGGAGGAAGTGAGTCAGATTATCAAAATGCTTGGTCAAGTATCGTTAGCACACTACCAACTCCTTCCAGCTCAAGCACTAGTTCAAGTAGCAGTTCAAGTGGTAGCTCTAGCAGTACATCAAGTTCATCATCACCTACACAATCAAATAATAGAAGATAGGAAAGTGGTATTGATTGCCACTTTTTTCTTTTGCCCTTTCATGTTACAATAAAGGTATGAATCAGTATCAGAAAAAGATTGTTAAAGGAACTATTTATTCGCTCTTATCTGGCTTAATCTGGGGAATCTGTGGGATTCTAGGAGAGTATTTCTTTACTCATTACCAGGTGTCTTCTGGCTGGATTACCTCTATGCGTTTGACACTGGCAGGGAGTATTGTGCTCATTTGGTCTGCAATGCAATTAAAATCACAAGTGCTAGATATTTGGCGAGATAAGAAAAATTACCTACCCTTTTTAGCCTATGCTATTTTGGGGATTTTTTCAGTTCAGTATTTTTTCTATCTCTGCGTAGAATACTCAAATGCAGCGACAGCAACTATTTTACAGTTTATCAGTCCAGTCTTTATCCTCTTCTACAATCGCTTGGTTTATCAAAAACGAGCGTCAAAAAGCGCTATTTTCTATGTTTTGGTTGCCATGCTGGGTGTTTGCTTGATGGCGACAAAGGGTGATCTCTCTCAATTATCTATGACTCCACTAGCCCTTATAACAGGTCTGCTGAGCGCCATGGGTGTTATGTTTAATGTTATCCTACCCCAACCTTTTGCTAAGCGCTATGGTTTTGTTCCCACGGTTGGGTGGGGTATGATTTTGGCAGGTTTATTTAGCAATGTTCTCTCGCCAGTGCATCAGCTTTCCTTTACTCTTGATATTTGGAGTATCTTGATTTGTCTCATTATCGCTTTCTTTGGTACGGCTTTTGCTTTTTTTATTTCCATGAAGGCTGTGTTCTTGGTTTCTCCTTTGGTGGTTTCCGTTATCAGTGCCAGTGAACCTCTCTCTTCTGCCCTTTTGAGTGTTTTATTTTTAGGTTTGGTAGTGGATTGGTCCCTCTTTCTGGCTATGGCCTTGATTATTTTGCCTATGATTTTCTTATCGATAGAAGAAGCGAAAGAAAGTAAATAAAAAGTCTTTTCTTAATTCTAAAAGTGTGCTATACTAGAATGGTCAATAAAACACGGGGAGATAGTTGTGAAGAGTGTTTTTTGGTAGAATAGGTATCATTAAAATGAACTAGGAGGCGCTTATGACTGCTACAAAAATGAACGCACAAGAAATTATCCAATTTATCGCCAATGCTGAAAAGAAAACCAGTGTTAAAGTAACCTTTGAGGGGGAACTTGCAACTGCTGTGCCTAGCTCTGTTGTCAAATTAGGGAATGTCCTATTTGGAGACTGGAAGGACGTGGCTCCGCTTCTCGAAGGTTTGTTAGAAAATCAAGACTATGTTGTTGAGCAAGATGCTCGTAATTCTGCAGTTCCCTTGCTAGATAAACGTGCTATCAATGCTCGTATCGAGCCAGGTGCTATTATCCGTGACCAGGTTGAAATTGGTGACAATGCTGTTATCATGATGGGAGCCGTTATCAATATCGGTGCTGAAATTGGTGCAGGAACTATGATTGACATGGGGGCTATCCTTGGTGGCCGTGCTATCGTTGGGAAAAACAGTCACGTTGGTGCAGGTGCCGTTCTTGCAGGTGTGATTGAGCCAGCTAGCGCAGAACCAGTCCGTGTTGGAGACAATGTTCTCATCGGTGCCAATGCAGTAGTTATCGAAGGAGTCCAAATCGGTAGTGGTTCAGTTGTCGCAGCAGGAGCTATCGTTACCCAAGATGTCCCAGAAAACGTGGTGGTAGCAGGTGTTCCAGCTCGTATCATCAAAGAGATTGATGCCCAAACCCAACAAAAAACAGCGCTAGAGGATGCGCTTCGTACCTTATAATTGTAAAAGTAATAAAGAGGCGGAACCCTTCTTCCAGCCTCTTTCTGCTATATCGGAGGATAGATGTTAGATTTGATTCAGACTAGACGAGATTTGCACCAGATTCCAGAGATTGGCTTGGAGGAGTTCAAGACTCAGGCTTATCTGCTGGATGTGATTGAAAAATTGACTGCGGGCAAGGCTTTTGTTCAAGTTCGTACTTGGCGGACAGGTATTTTGGTCTATTTGCAGGGAAGTCAGCCAGAGCGTACCATTGGTTGGCGGACAGATATTGATGGTCTGCCGATCGTTGAACAAACAGGATTTCCTTTCGCTTCTCAGCACCAAGGTCGTATGCATGCTTGTGGACATGATTTCCACATGACCATTGCTTTGGGCTGTCTTGAGCGAGCCCTTGAGGAGCAACCCAAAAATAATCTGCTCTTTCTTTTTCAGCCTGCTGAAGAAAATGAAGCTGGTGGTATGCTCATGTATGAGGATGGTGCTTTTGGAGACTGGTTGCCAGACCAATTTTATGGCCTCCATGTTCGACCAGATCTGAAGGTTGGACAGATTGCGACTAATACTCATACACTCTTTGCAGGGACTTGCGAGGTGAAGATCCGTTTCAAAGGCAAAGGTGGCCACGCAGCCTTTCCACATGAAGCCAATGACGCTTTGGTGGCGGCTAGTTACTTTGTAACCCAAGTGCAGTCAGTGGTCAGTCGCAATGTTAACCCAATCGAGGGGGCAGTGGTGACCTTTGGAGTTTTTCAAGCTGGAACAACCAACAATGTTATCACAGACACAGCCTTTTTGCATGGAACTATTCGGGCCTTGACTCAGGACATGAGTCTCTTGGTTCAAAAGCGGGTCAAAACAGTTGCCGAAGGGGTTGCAGCAGCCTTTGATATGGAAGTCGAAGTCGAACTCAAGCAAGGAGGCTACCTGCCTGTTGAGAATAATCCAGCCTTGGCGCGTGAACTGATGGACTTCTTTGACGAAAAAGAGGGAATTGAGTTGATTGATATTGAACCTGCTATGACAGGTGAGGACTTTGGTTATCTCCTTTCAAAGGTAGATGGCGTGATGTTTTGGCTGGGTATCGATAGTCCCTACGCCCTTCATCATCCTCAGATGAGTCCTAAGGAAGAAGTCTTAGCTATTGGGGTGGATGCGGTCTCTAGTTTCCTGAAAAAGAAGGCAACAGAGTAGAGGGTTTGTCTATGAAATCGGAATTACGTAAGCAAGTCTTGCATGAAATGAAGGCTATATCTCAAGAGAAAAAACAGGCTATCGACCAAGCTTTAACCGAGCGACTTTTACAACACCCCTTTTACCAAGAAGCTAAGATCATCGCAAGCTACCTCTCTTTTCCTCATGAGTTTCAAACGCAGGAACTGATTGACCAGGCGCTGAAGGACGGCAAGAAGGTTCTGATACCTAAAACCTATCCCAAGGGGCGCATGGACTTTGTGGTCTATGATCCGCAGCAGTTGGTAAAAACTGCCTTTGGTTTACTGGAACCACAGGGAGATTTGGAAGTGGTGGATGCCTCTCAAATTGATTTGATTCATGTTCCTGGCTTGATTTTTACGACGAAAGGATATCGGATAGGATACGGTGGAGGCTATTATGACCGCTATCTGGAACATTTTTCTGGTCATACTTTGAGTACGATATATTCTTGTCAAATTCAGGACTTTATACCTGAGGACCATGATATTCCTGTTCAGGAGGTATTAATTGATGAAGGAAATCTTTGATAAACGTTATCCTGTGACGAGTTTCTTCCTTTTGGTGACGGCCTTGGTGTTTCTACTAATGCTGGTGAACACAGGAGGAAACTTTGACAGGGCAGATACATTATTCCGATTTGGAGCCATGTATGGGCCTGCCATTCGCCTCTTTCCAGAGCAGATTTGGCGTCTCTTCTCTGCCATTTTTGTCCATATTGGATGGGAGCATTTCATTGTTAATATGCTTTCACTCTATTATCTTGGTAGGCAAGTAGAGGAAATTTTCGGATCCAAGAAGTTTTTCTTTCTCTATCTTTTATCAGGAATGATGGGCAATCTCTTTGTTTTTGTATTTAGTCCCAAATCCTTAGCAGCAGGAGCTTCTACCTCTCTTTATGGGCTATTTGCTGCGATTATCATTCTTCGTTATGCAACTCGCAACCCTTATATCCAACAGCTAGGGCAATCTTATCTGACACTTTTTGTGGTTAACATTATTGGAAGTGTTCTGATTCCAGGAATCAGCCTAGCAGGCCATATCGGTGGTGCAGTTGGTGGAGCATTTCTAGCAATTATCTTTCCAGTTAGAGGAGAAAGACGGATGTATAGCGCTAGTCAGAGACTGGTAGCGTTAGTGTTATTCGTAGTACTCTCAGTATTGCTTCTCTACAAGGGAATGGGATTGTGAGAACTTA
This sequence comes from uncultured Streptococcus sp., assembly GCF_963516575.1. Lineage (GTDB taxonomy): Bacteria > Bacillota > Bacilli > Lactobacillales > Streptococcaceae > Streptococcus. The sequence goes on along the minus strand of NZ_CAUQCP010000007.1, from coordinate 16,019 downwards.
TAATAATAGTTGTGTAATGAAAAAAGATAAGGCATTTTTGAACCTTATCTTTTTATGTTATTCTTTCTCAGCCAATTCTTTTCCCAGTTGGATGAGGTAATCCTTCAAATCATCTTTGACTTGTGGATGTTTGAGGGCGTAGTCAATAGATGTTTTCATAAAGCCAAACTTATCCCCAACGTCGTAACGAGCTCCTGTAAATTCACGGGCAAAAACACGCTGTGTTTTATTAAGCGTATCAATAGCGTCGGTAAGCTGGATTTCATTTCCAGCACCAGGAGCTTGATTTTCGAGGATATCAAAAATTTCTGGTGTGAGCAGATAGCGTCCGATGATTGCCAAGTCACTTGGAGCATCTTCTGGAGCTGGTTTTTCAACGAAAGTTTCGACACTATAGAGTCCATTGATTCCTTCACCTTGAGGAGCAATGACTCCATATGATGAAACGTCTTCATGTGGTACGTGCATTACGGCAATGGTTGATGCGTGAGTTTTCTCATAGTCATTCATTAGTTGTTTCGTCAATGGGATAGCTTTTTCGTTAGTGATGTCCATAAGGTCATCACCTAGCATAACAACGAAGGGCTCATTCCCCACAAAAGCTTTGGCTTGTAAGACGGCATCGCCAAGACCACGAGGATGGCTTTGACGGATAAAGTGAAGGCGAATCCCAGTAGTTTCATCAACTAATTTCAATAAGTCATGTTTGCCTTTTTCTTTGAGGTTATATTCAAGCTCAAAGTTTGAGTCAAAGTGGTCCTCAATAGAACGTTTTGACTTACCAGTGACAACTAGAATATCTTCAATACCTGATTTGAGAGCTTCTTCCACGATAAACTGGATAGTTGGTTTGTCTACAATTGGCAACATTTCTTTAGCAAGGGCCTTAGTTGCTGGTAAAAATCGAGTTCCTAGTCCAGCGGCAGGGATGACTGCCTTTCTAACTTTTGATGTCATAAGAATCCTTTCTCTAGAGGGTTAAGACCACTCATTTTCTGCTTTAAATTCATTGTTCATGATGTCATAAATGGCATCTTTGATATTGGTTCCGTGGTAGATAACTTGGTAAATGGCTTGTGTAATGGGCATATAGACTCCAAGTTCTTGCGCTAGTTCATAGGCTGCTCGGGTCGTCGAAATTCCTTCAATTACCATGCCCATATTGGCTTCGATATCAGCTAGAGATTCTCCACGACCAAGAGCATCTCCGGCTCTCCAGTTACGAGAGTGGATGGAAGTTCCCGTTACGATCAAGTCTCCCACACCAGATAAGCCACTATAGGTTAATGGACTGGCACCGAGTGCTACCCCTAGGCGGGTAATTTCTGCTAAGCCTCGAGCGATGATGGCTGCCTTGGCATTGTCACCAAATCCCAGACCATGTAAAGCTCCGGCACCGACAGCAATAATATTTTTAAGAGCACCAGCAGTTTCGACTCCGATAACATCCGTATTGGTATAAAGTCGGAAGTAGTGATTACTAAAGAGCTCTTGAACGTATTGAGCTGTTTGTAAATCTTTAGAAGCAGCAGTGATTAAAGTCAGGTCACGTACAATGGTTTCTTCCGCATGACTAGGTCCTGAAACAACGACGATATCACTGCGGAGATGTTCAGGAATTTCTTCTTCAAGGATGGTTGATAATCGTTTATGACTATCAGGCTCTAATCCCTTTGATGCGTGCATGATGATAGCCTTATGGTCTAAGGTTTTTGCAACTTGTTGGGCAACAAGTCGAGTCACTTTTGTTGGGACAACAAACAAAATCGCATCCACATCTTTTAATGTCTCTGCTAAGTCGGTGTAGGCAATGATATTTTCGTCTAGAACGACATCTTTAAAGTAGTGCTTGTTAGTATGATAGGTATTAATTTCATTGATTTGTTCGGGAATATTTCCCCAAATACGTACCTCGTGTCCATTGTCATTTAAGACTTGTGAAAGGGCAGTTCCCCAAGAACCAGGCCCCAAGACGGCGACGGTTTGTTTTTTCATGTTTTCCTCCCTGATAGAGTTCTCTCTTTTATTTTATCACATTATAGGGGATTTTGCACTTGCATTGCTGGGTAGTGGTGGCTTTGTTACTTGAAAAATATACAAAAACCGAGACGAAGTATTAAAGTCTCAGGCTCGGTTTTGATATTTCTTAAAGAATAGCTAGGTTTATTTCAACTGATCTGTAATGTCTTTTGATAGCAACATTCCTAGATGATACGTTTTATTGATGTAAGCAATGACATCATTGATATTTTCGGTTGTGTGAATTTTCTCTTTGATGTTAGCTCTAAATGTTTCATCCTTCAAAAGTTGTTCTTGGTAGAGCCTTTGAAGCCGTTCTTTCTCGTACTTATTGAGCAGAAAAAGGAACACCAAGCTAATTACAACGAGGATATAAGCATATTGGCTCATAGAATATCTCCCTGTATGATAAAGAAGTAGTAGTGAATAAATCGAATTAGTCAATTCAAAATAGCAGAACAAGTCAGCAAAACTTGATAAGATTTTTGATAGGCCTCTAAGCCAAAGTCCGTATAGGGTTTTGGCTTAGGTACTTAGATAGCTTTTTAATCAAGTAACTAAAATATTACGACATGAACCAAACCAAATCGATATTATTGGGTTAGATGAATTAGTAAAGCGTTTAGACAAGTGTCTCTAGTTACGACGTAAAGAAACATAAATCGATAATATTTATGTTTCTTTACTAGTGAAGCAGTTAGCTAGTCCGCATATAAGCGGCTAGCGTCTAACAATTAGGAACTTTAGTTCCAATAACATTAAGATTACGACGTTTTAGGACATAAATCGATCATATTTATGTCCTAAAACTAGTGAAGCGCCTAGCCAAAGTCCGAATAGGATTTGGCGTTAGTTACTTAGATTGCTCCGCAATCAAGTAACTTTGGCGATTTACATCTTCTCAGGTGCTTCTACTCCAAGCAAGCGAAGGGCTTCTTTGAGAACGACTGCTGTTGCATAGCTAAGGGCTAGACGGCTGTCACGTTCTGGACTTTCATCCAAGATGCGCGTATGTGCATAATATTTGTTGAAGGCTTGAGCTAGACTAATTGCAAATTTAGCAATGATAGAAGGTTCAAAGTTATCTGCCGCACGGTTGATAATACGTGGGAAGTCTTGGATGGGTTTGATGATTTCCCAGCTTTCAGCATCATTCAAGCTGTAGTTGCTAGCTGTTTCTGGTTTGAAGTCTGCTTTACGTAAGATAGATTGGATACGAGCGTAAGCATATTGAACGTAAGGTCCAGTTTCACCTTCGAAGGATACCATAGCTTCTAGATCGAAATCATACCCATTTGTACGGTCGGTCTTGAGATCATAGAATTTAATGGCTCCTACCCCGACAGCATGGGCTACCTGATCTTTATTTTCTAGTTCAGGATTTTTAGCTTCGATTTGGGCCTTGGCACGGCTAACAGCCTCTGCAATAGTAGGCTCTAGCAAGATGACATTCCCTTTACGAGTAGAGAGTTTTTTTCCTTCTCTTGTAACTAAACCAAAAGGAACGTGAGTAATGTCGTCACTCCAATCGTAGCCCATCTCTTGCAAGACAGCTTTGAGCTGTTTAAAGTGGGCAGATTGTTCTTGACCAACAACGTAGATCGATTTAGCAAATTGGTATTCGTTTTTACGGTAGAGGGCTGCAGCCAAGTCACGTGTGATATAGAGAGTTGCACCGTCAGATTTCTTGATAAGAGCTGGGTGTTCAATTCCATATTTCTCAAGATTAACAACTTGAGCACCTTCTGACTCAACAAGAAGACCTTTTTCAGAAAGAATGTCTACAACTGCATCCATTTTATCGTTGTAGAAGGCTTCTCCGTTGTAGCTGTCAAATTCGACTTGCAATTCATTGTAAAGGCGGTTAAATTCCACCAAACTTTCATCACGGAACCATTGCCAAAGAGCAAGAGCTTCCTCATCTCCATTTTCAAGTTTACGGAACCATTCGCGTGCTTCTTCATCCAAACCTGGGTCATTTTCAGCCTCAGCATTGATGCGGACGTAGAGTTTAAGAAGTTCATCGATTGGATGAGCTTTTACAGCTTCTTCGTCGCCCCATTTTTTGTAGGCAACAATCAACATCCCAAACTGTTTACCCCAGTCTCCCAAGTGGTTGACCTTGACCGTTTGATAACCGATTTTTTGGAAAATATGTGATAAGCTATCTCCGATAACAGTTGAGCGAAGGTGACCAATAGAGAATGGTTTAGCGATATTGGGACTAGACATGTCGATAACAACATTTTCTTGTTTACCAATATTTTGATCAGCATAGTGTTCTTTTTCAGTGATAACAGCTTGCAATACTTGAGCAGAAATGGCAGATTTATCAAGGAAAAAGTTGACGTAAGGTCCTGTTGCGACAACCTTTTCAAAGGCTTGGCTGTTAATTTTTTCAGCCAGTTCAGCAGCAATCATTTGAGGTGCCTTACGTTCGACTTTTGCAAGAGAAAAAGCAGGGAAAGCAATGTCTCCCATTTCTGAGTTTTTAGGGGTTTCCAGTAAATTTAAAATAGCCTCTTGGTCCAGGCTATCAATGATGCTAGCTAACTCGCTAGCAATCAATTCTTTTGTATTCATTAAGAGCTCCTTTTTGGACTTTTCTACTATTTTATCACAATTTTAAAGAAAGAAGAAAAAATTTTTGAAATCTCCTATTTTTTTTGGTATAATATAGTTATAAAATTAGTTATAAATATTCACATAAGAGGATTTTATGAGAAAAAGAGATCGTCATCAGTTAATAAAAAAAATGATTACTGAGGAGAAATTAAGTACACAAAAAGAAATTCAAGATCGGTTGGAGGCACACAATGTCTTTGTGACGCAGACAACCCTGTCTCGTGATTTGCGCGAAATCGGCTTGACCAAGGTCAAGAAAAATGATATGGTGTATTATGTACTAGCAAATGAGACAGAAAAGATTGATTTGGTGGAATTTTTGTCTCATCATTTAGAAGGTGTTGCAAGAGCAGAGTTTACCTTGGTACTTCATACCAAATTGGGAGAAGCTTCTGTTTTGGCAAATATTGTAGATGCAAACAAGGATGAATGGATTTTAGGAACAGTTGCTGGTGCCAATACCTTATTGGTCATTTGTCGAGACCAGCACGTTGCCAAACTCATGGAAGATCGTTTGCTAGATTTGATGAAAGATAAGTAAGGTCTTGGGAGTTGCTCTCAAGACTTATTTTTGACAAGGAGAGACGGACAATGGCGACAGAAAAGCTATCACCCGGCATGCAACAGTATGTGGATATTAAAAAGCAATATCCAGATGCTTTTTTGCTCTTTCGGATGGGTGATTTTTATGAATTATTTTATGAGGATGCGGTCAATGCTGCGCAAATTCTGGAAATTTCCTTAACGAGTCGCAACAAGAATGCCGACAATCCGATTCCTATGGCGGGTGTTCCCTATCATTCTGCCCAACAGTACATCGATGTCTTGATTGAGCAGGGCTATAAGGTAGCCATTGCAGAGCAGATGGAAGATCCTAAACAGGCAGTTGGGGTTGTGAAACGAGAAGTTGTTCAGGTCATTACGCCAGGGACAGTTGTCGATAGTAGTAAGCCGGATAGTCAGAACAACTTCTTGGTTGCCATAGACCGTGATGGCAATCAATTTGGCTTAGCTTATATGGACCTGGTGACGGGTGATTTTTATGTGACAGGTCTTTTGGATTTTACGCTGGTTTGTGGAGAAATCCGCAATCTCAAGGCGCGCGAAGTGGTGTTGGGTTATGACTTGTCTGAGGAAGAAGAACAAATCCTCAGTCGCCAGATGAATCTGGTGCTTTCCTATGAAAAAGAAGGCTTTGAAGACCTTCATTTACTGGATTCACGATTGGCAGCTGTGGAGCAAGCAGCATCTAGTAAATTGCTCCAATATGTTCATCGGACTCAGATGAGGGAATTGAACCACCTCAAACCTGTTATCCGCTATGAAATTAAGGATTTCTTGCAGATGGATTATGCGACCAAGGCTAGTCTGGATTTGGTTGAGAATGCCCGTTCAGGCAAGAAGCAAGGCAGTCTTTTCTGGCTTTTAGATGAAACCAAGACGGCTATGGGCATGCGTCTCTTGCGTTCTTGGATTCACCGCCCCTTGATTGATAAGGAGCGAATCATCCAACGCCAAGAAGTTGTGCAGGTCTTCCTCGACCATTTCTTTGAGCGCAGTGATTTGACAGACAGCCTCAAGGGTGTCTATGATATCGAACGCTTGGCTAGTCGTGTTTCTTTTGGAAAAACCAATCCCAAGGATCTCTTGCAGTTGGCGACCACCTTGTCTAGTGTGCCAAGGATTCGTGCGATTTTAGAAGGAATGGAGCAACCTGCACTAGCCTATCTCATCGAACAACTGGATGGAATCCCTGAGTTGGAGAGTTTGATTAGCGCAGCGATTGCTCCTGAAGCCCCTCATGTGATTACAGATGGGGGAATTATCCGAACTGGATTTGATGAGACTTTAGACAAGTACCGTCGCGTTCTCAGAGAAGGGACTGGTTGGATTGCTGAGATTGAGGCTAAGGAGCGAGAAAACTCGGGTATTAGTACGCTCAAGATTGACTACAATAAAAAGGATGGCTACTATTTCCATGTGACCAATTCGCAACTGGGAAATGTTCCAGCCCATTTTTTCCGCAAGGCGACGCTGAAAAACTCAGAACGTTTTGGAACCGAAGAATTAGCCCGTATCGAGGGAGATATGTTGGAAGCGCGTGAAAAGTCCGCCAACCTAGAGTATGAAATCTTTATGCGTATTCGTGAAGAGGTCAGCAAGTACATCCAGCGTTTGCAGGCTCTAGCTCAAGGAATTGCGACAGTTGATGTCCTGCAAAGTCTGGCGGTTGTAGCTGAAACCCAGCATTTGATTCGACCTGAATTCGGTGATGATTCGCGAATTGATATCCAGAAAGGGCGCCATGCTGTCGTTGAAAAGGTTATGGGGGCTCAGACCTATATTCCCAATACGATTCAGATGGCAGAAGATACCAGTATTCAACTGATTACAGGGCCAAACATGAGCGGGAAGTCTACCTACATGCGTCAGTTAGCCATGACGTCGGTTATGGCTCAGTTGGGTTCTTATGTGCCAGCAGAAAGCGCCCATTTACCGATTTTTGATGCGATTTTTACCCGTATCGGAGCAGCCGATGACTTGGTTTCAGGCCAATCAACCTTTATGGTGGAGATGATGGAGGCCAACAATGCTATTTCGCATGCGACCAAGAACTCTCTCATTCTCTTTGATGAATTGGGACGGGGAACTGCAACTTATGACGGGATGGCTCTTGCTCAGTCCATCATCGAATACATCCATGAGCACATCGGAGCCAAGACCCTCTTTGCAACCCATTACCATGAGTTGACTAGTCTGGAGTCTAGTTTACAACACTTGGTCAATGTTCACGTGGCAACCTTAGAGCAGGATGGGCAGGTTACCTTCCTTCACAAGATTGAACCAGGTCCAGCTGATAAATCCTATGGTATCCATGTTGCCAAGATTGCTGGCTTACCAGCAGACCTTTTAGCAAGAGCGGATAAGATTTTGACTCAGTTAGAGAATCAAGGCACAGAAAATCCTACTCCCATGAGACAAACAAGTGCTGTCACTGAACAGATTTCACTCTTTGATACGACTGAAGAACATCCTATCCTAGCAGAATTGTCTAAGCTGGATATTTACAACATGACACCTATGCAGGCTATGAATGTCTTGGTCGAGTTAAAACAGAAACTATAAATCCAAGAATTGCTGATCATTCTAGCTGTATCAAGGATACTTCTTTGACAAGTCCCCACTTTTTTGCTAGAATAGCATCACACAAACAGAATGAAAAGGAGCTGACGCGTTGTCGCTCCCTTTTGTCTATTTTTTAAGGAGAAAGTATGCTGATTCAGAAAATAAAAACCTACAAGTGGCAGGCCTTGGCTTCGTTCCTGATGACAGGCTTGATGGTTGCTAGTTCACTTTTGCAACCGCGTTATCTGCAGGAAGTCTTAGACGCCCTCCTTGCTGGAAAATATGAAGCTATTTATAGTATCGGGGCTTGGTTGATTGGTGTGGCCGTGGTCGGTCTAGTTGCTGGTGGGCTCAATGTTGTCCTTGCAGCCTATATTGCCCAAGGAGTTTCATCTGACCTTCGGGAGGATGCCTTCCGTAAAATCCAAACCTTTTCTTATGCCAATATTGAACAATTTAATGCGGGAAATCTAGTCGTTCGCATGACAAATGATATCAACCAGATTCAGAACGTGGTCATGATGGCCTTCCAAATTCTTTTCAGGCTCCCCCTCTTGTTCATCGGGTCGTTTATCCTGGCGGTTCAAACCCTACCTTCTCTGTGGTGGGTGATTGTGCTCATGGTAGTCTTGATTTTTGCTTTGACTGCTGTCATGATGGGGATGGTGGGGCCTCGTTTTGCCAAGTTTCAAACCCTTCTTGAGCGCATTAATGCTATTGCCAAGGAGAATCTTCGCGGTGTTCGTGTAGTCAAGTCCTTTGTCCAAGAAAAAGAGCAGTTTGCTAAGTTTACGGAGATTTCAGACGAGCTTCTCGATCAAACCCTTTACATTGGTTATGCCTTTTCAGTAGTGGAACCCTTTATGATGTTGGTCGGCTACGGGGCGGTTTTCCTCTCTATTTGGCTAGTTACGGGGATGGTTCAGTCGGATCCTACTGTTGTGGGTTCCATTGCTTCCTTTGTCAATTACCTAAGCCAGATTATCTTTACCATTGTTATGGTTGGATTTTTGGGAAATTCTGTCAGTCGTGCCGTGATTTCCATGCGTCGTATTCGAGAAATTCTGGACGCAGAGCCAGCCATGACCTTTAAGGATGTCCCAGATGAAGAGTTGGTCGGAAGTCTTAGCTTTGAAAATGTGACCTTTACCTATCCAATGGACAAGGAACCGATGCTGAAAGATGTGACCTTTACTATTGAACCTGGCCAAATGATTGGTGTAGTTGGAGCGACTGGTGCAGGAAAATCAACCTTGGCTCAATTGATTCCACGTCTCTTTGACCCACAGGAAGGGACTATCAAAATCGGAGGCAAGGATATTCGAGAAGTGAGTGGAGGAACCCTGCGTAAAACAGTTTCTATCGTTCTCCAACGTGCCATTCTCTTTAGTGGAACGATTGCAGATAATCTAAGACAGGGCAAGGGAGATGCCACTCTATTTGAAATGGAGCGTGCAGCCAATATTGCCCAAGCCAGTGAATTCATTCATCGTATGGAGAAAAGCTTTGAAAGTCCAGTTGAGGAACGAGGAACCAACTTCTCTGGTGGGCAAAAACAACGGATGTCGATTGCGCGTGGGATTGTCAGCAATCCACGTATTCTGATTTTTGACGATTCGACCTCAGCCTTGGATGCCAAATCAGAGCGCTTGGTCCAAGAAGCCTTGGATAAGGACTTGAAGGGGACGACAACCATTATTATTGCTCAAAAGATTAGTTCGGTTGTCCATGCAGACAATATCTTGGTTCTAGATCAAGGACGATTGATTGGTCAAGGCACGCATGCAGACTTAGTTGCCAACAATGCCGTTTACCGTGAAATCTACGAAACACAGAAAGGAAAGGAGGAATAAAATGAAGACAGTTCAATTTTTCTGGCATTACTTTAAGGTCTACAAGTTCTCATTTGTGGTTGTTATCTTGATGCTGGTTCTATCAACCCTTGCCCAAGCCCTCTTTCCGGTCTTTTCTGGACAAGCGGTAACAGAGCTAGCCAATTTAGTTCAAGCTTATCAAAATGGCAATCCAGAACTTGTTTGGCAAAGCCTATCAGGAATCATGGTCAATCTTGGCCTGCTGGTTTTGGTTCTATTTATCTCTAGTGTGATATACATGTGTCTCATGACGCGCGTGATTGCAGAATCGACCGACGAGATGCGCAAAGGCCTCTTCGGTAAGCTTGCTCGCTTGACGGTTTCTTTCTTTGACCGCCGACAAGATGGCGATATCCTGTCTCGTTTTACCAGTGATTTGGATAATATCCTCCAAGCCTTTAATGAAAGTCTGGTTCAGGTCATGAGCAATATTGTTTTATACATTGGTCTGATTTTTGTCATGTTTTCGAGAAATGTGATACTGGCGCTCATCACCATTGCCAGCACACCAGTGGCCTTCCTCATGATAATTTTCATCGTGAAAATGGCACGCAAATACACCAACCTCCAGCAGAAAGAGGTAGGGAAGCTCAACGCCTATATGGATGAGAGTATCTCAGGCCAAAAAGCTGTCATTGTGCAAGGTATTCAAGAGGATATGATGGCAGGATTTCTTGAACAAAATGAGCGCGTGCGCAAGGCGACCTTTAAAGGAAGAATGTTCTCAGGAATTCTTTTCCCTGTCATGAATGGGATGAGTCTGGTTAATACAGCCATCGTCATCTTTGCTGGTTCAGCTGTACTTTTGAATGATAAGTCTATCGAAACAAGTACAGCCCTAGGTTTGATTGTTATGTTTGCCCAATTTTCACAGCACTACTACCAGCCTATTATTCAAGTTGCGGCTAGTTGGGGAAGCCTTCAGTTAGCCTTTACAGGTGCTGAACGGATTCAGGAAATGTTTAACGCAGAGGAAGAAATTCGACCTGAAAAGGCTCCAACCTTCACTAAGTTGCAAGAAGGTGTCGAAATCAGTCATATTGATTTTTCATACTTGCCTGATAAACCTATTTTGAAAGATGTCAGTATTTCTGCCCCTAAAGGCCAGATGACAGCGGTTGTTGGGCCGACAGGGTCAGGGAAAACGACTATTATGAACCTTATCAATCGCTTTTATGATGTTGATGCTGGTGGTATTTATTTTGATGGTAAAGATATTCGTGACTATGACTTAGATAGTCTCAGAAGTAAGGTGGGGATTGTCTTGCAAGATTCGGTCTTATTTAGCGGAACGATTCGAGACAATATCCGTTTCGGTGTACCAGATGCCAGTCAAGAAATGGTTGAGGCAGCAGCCAAGGCAACCCATATCCACGACTATATCGAAAGCTTGCCTGATAAGTACGATACTCTTATCGATGATGACCAGAGCATCTTTTCAACAGGGCAGAAGCAATTGATTTCTATCGCTCGAACCCTGATGACAGATCCAGAAGTTCTCATTCTAGATGAAGCCACTTCGAACGTAGATACGGTGACAGAAAGCAAGATTCAGCATGCCATGGAGGCGGTTGTAGCAGGTAGAACCAGTTTCGTCATTGCCCATCGTTTGAAGACCATCCTCAATGCAGACCAGATCATTGTCCTTAAAGATGGAGAAGTCATTGAACGCGGTAACCACCATGAACTCTTAAAACTAGGTGGATTCTACTCAGAACTCTATCACAATCAATTTGTCTTTGAATAAGAAAAAGTTGTCCTATGCGGGCAGCTTTTTCTTGTCCATAAAAAATTTTTATCACGGCCTTTAAAAAAACATATTAGACGAAAGTCGTTTTGAGTGATATGATAGGACTATCGTTATACTCAATGAAAATCAAAGAGCAAACTAAGAAGCTAGCTGTAGGTTGCTCAAAGCACTGCTTTGAGGTTATAGATAGAACTGACGAAGTCAGTAACATATATATGGTAAGGCGACGCTGACGTGGTTTGAAGAGATTTTCGAAGAGTATTAACATTCGAAAGGAGAGACATCATGCCTAGAACGGTCGTAGGAGTTGCTGCAAATCTATGTCCCGTAGATGCAGAAGGCAAAAACATTCATTCATCTGTATCTTGTAGATTTGCAGAGAGCATTCGTCAAGTCGGTGGTCTCCCTTTAGTCATTCCTGTCGGTGATGAGTCAGTCGTACGCGACTATGTGGAAATGATTGACAAATTGATTTTGACAGGGGGCCAAAATGTCCATCCTCAGTTTTATGGAGAGAAAAAGACCATCGAGAGCGATGATTACAATCTGGTCCGTGATGAATTTGAATTGGCACTCTTGAAGGAAGCGCTCCGTCAGAATAAACCAATTATGGCAATCTGCCGTGGTGTTCAACTCGTCAATGTTGCCTTTGGTGGAACCCTTAATCAAGAAATCGAAGGTCACTGGCAAGGCCTACCTTTCGGAACATCTCATTCTATTGAGACGGTAGAAGGAAGCGTGGTGGCCAAGCTATTTGGAAAAGAAAGTCAAGTCAACTCCGTCCATCGTCAAAGTATTAAAGATTTGGCACCTAATTTCCGTGTAACTGCTATTGATCCAAGAGACCAGACCATCGAAGCGATTGAGTCTATCGACGAACATCGTATTATCGGGTTGCAGTGGCATCCAGAGTTTCTGGTTAATGAAGAAGATGGCAATTTAGAATTATTTGAGTATTTATTGAATGAACTGTAACGACTGGAACATCTAGTCGTTCTTTCTTTTATTTTTTCAAAATTTTTGGAATGTGGGGTTTTTACGCAAACGTTTGAATTATGATAAAAATTGGAGAAATTCGACAAAAAAACTTGAAAAAAACGAAGGTAAGCGTTATGATAGAAAAGAAGAAATATTGGAGGAATAACATGTCACATATTAAATTTGATTATTCAAAAGTTTTAGACAAATTTGTTGCACCACATGAAGTGGAATACATGCAAGCACAAGTAACAGCAGCAGATGAATTGATTCGTAAGGGAACTGGTGCTGGTAGCGACTTCCTAGGATGGTTGGACCTTCCTGAAAACTATGACCGCGAAGAATTTGACCGCATCTTGAAAGCTGCTGAGCAAATCAAATCAGACAGCGATGTTTTGGTTGTAATCGGTATCGGTGGATCTTACCTTGGTGCTAAAGCAGCAATCGACTTCTTGAACCACCACTTTGCAAACTTGCAAACAAAAGAAGAACGCAAAGCTCCACAAATCCTTTATGCAGGAAACTCAATCTCATCTACTTACCTTGCTGACTTAGTAGAGTATGTAGCTGACAAAGACTTCTCAGTAAACGTGATTTCTAAATCAGGTACAACAACTGAACCAGCTATCGCTTTCCGTGTCTTCAAAGAACTCTTGGTTAAGAAATACGGTCAAGAAGAAGCCAACAAACGTATCTATGCAACAACTGACCGCCAAAAAGGTGCTGTTAAGGTTGAAGCAGATGCTAACGGTTGGGAAACATTTGTTGTTCCAGATGACATCGGTGGACGCTTCTCAGTATTGACAGCAGTTGGTTTGCTTCCAATCGCTGCATCAGGAGCTGACATCAAAGCCCTTATGGAAGGTGCGAATGCAGCTCGCAAAGACTACACTTCAGATAAAATCTCTGAAAACGAAGCTTACCAATATGCAGCTGTTCGTAACATCCTTTACCGTAAAGGCTATGCAACTGAAATCTTGGTAAACTATGAGCCATCACTTCAATACTTCTCAGAATGGTGGAAACAATTGGCTGGTGAATCAGAAGGAAAAGACCAAAAAGGTATCTACCCAACTTCAGCTAACTTCTCAACTGACTTGCACTCATTGGGTCAATTTATCCAAGAAGGAACTCGTATCATGTTTGAAACAGTTGTCCGTGTTGACAAACCTCGTAAGAACGTGATTATCCCTACTTTGGAAGAAGATCTTGACGGACTTGGTTACCTTCAAGGAAAAGACGTTGACTTTGTAAACAAAAAAGCGACTGATGGTGTTCTTCTTGCCCACACAGATGGTGATGTACCAAACATGTACGTGACTCTTCCAGAGCAAGATGCTTTCACTCTTGGTTACACTATCTACTTCTTCGAATTGGCAATCGCCCTTTCAGGTTACTTGAATGCTATCAACCCATTTGACCAACCAGGTGTTGAAGCTTACAAACGTAACATGTTTGCCCTTCTTGGAAAACCAGGATTTGAAGAATTGAGCAAAGAACTTAACGCACGTCTATGATAGAAGAAAAGAGTGGTTTGCCCACTCTTTTTACTCTCTTTATTCATAGAAATTGGACTCAGCCAAGACTTGTGATATAATATAGAGAGCAAAAAGGCAGATGCCTAGAGACTTTATAGGAGAAACTATGTCAAAAGATATCCGCGTACGTTACGCACCAAGTCCAACAGGACTACTACACATCGGGAATGCCCGTACAGCATTGTTCAACTACTTGTATGCACGCCATCATGGTGGAACATTTATCATTCGTATCGAAGATACTGACCGTAAACGCCATGTAGAAGATGGGGAACGTTCACAGCTTGAAAACCTTCGTTGGTTAGGCATGGATTGGGATGAAAGCCCAGAAACACATGAAAACTACCGTCAGTCTGAGCGTTTGGACTTGTATCAAAAATTCATTGACCAACTGCTAGCTGAAGGAAAAGCCTACAAATCTTACGTTACAGAAGAAGAGTTGGCAGCCGAACGCGAACGCCAAGAAGCAGCTGGCGAAACACCACGCTACATCAATGAATACCTTGGTATGAGTGAAGAGGAAAAAGCGATTTACATCGCAGAACGTGAAGCAGCAGGAATTATCCCCACAGTTCGTTTGGCTGTCAATGAGTCAGGTATATACAAGTGGCATGATATGGTCAAAGGTGATATCGAATTTGAAGGTGGCAATATCGGTGGTGACTGGGTTATCCAAAAGAAAGATGGTTACCCAACATACAACTTTGCCGTTGTCATTGATGACCATGATATGCAGATTTCTCACGTAATCCGTGGAGACGACCATATTGCTAATACACCAAAACAGCTCATGGTTTATGAAGCCCTTGGTTGGGAAGCTCCAGAGTTCGGTCATATGACCTTGATTATCAACTCTGAGACTGGTAAGAAGTTATCTAAACGTGATACTAATACACTTCAATTTATCGAAGATTACCGAAAGAAAGGTTACCTTCCAGAAGCAGTCTTTAACTTTATAGCTCTTCTTGGTTGGAACCCAGGTGGCGAAGATGAAATCTTCTCTCGTGAAGAACTCATTAAACTTTTCGATGAAAACCGCCTGAGCAAGTCACCAGCAGCCTTTGACCAGAAGAAACTCGACTGGATGAGCAATGACTATATCAAGAATGCAGACCTAGAAACTATCTTTGAAATGGCAAAACCATTCTTAGAGGAAGCAGGCCGTTTAACTGACAAGGCTGAAAAATTAGTTGAGCTCTATAAACCTCAAATGAAATCAGTAGATGAAATTATTCCATTGACAGATCTCTTCTTTTCAGATTTCCCAGAATTGACCGAAGCAGAGCGTGAAGTCATGGCAGGAGAAACAGTCCCAACAGTTCTTGAAGCCTTCAAAGCAAAACTTGAAGCGATGACAGATGATGAATTTGTAACAGAAAATATCTTCCCGCAAATCAAAGCTGTTCAAAAAGAAACAGGTATCAAAGGGAAAAATCTCTTCATGCCAATTCGTATTGCAGTTTCAGGTGAAATGCATGGACCAGAATTACCAGATACAATTTTCTTGCTTGGACGTGAAAAATCAATCCAGCATATCGAAAACATGCTAAAAGAGATCTCTAAATAAGAAGGATGCAACAATGGACATCTGGGAAAAGATGTACGAAGAAGCACAGAAACTATACAATCCACATGAAGTATCAGACTTTGTTTATGCCAATCATGTTGTAGCTGCAGTAGAAGCAGAAGATGGACAAATATTTACAGGATTCTGTATGGAGGGAACCTGTGGTGTTTTCCATCTCTGCGCAGAACGGGCGGCCCTCTTCAATATGTACCAATTTTCAGGACAAACTAAGGTTAAGAAAGTATTAGCCTTTCGAGATAAACCACCTTATGGTGGAAGTTCAGCCATGCCTTGCGGTGCTTGTAGAGAATTCCTTTTAGAGCTTAATGCTGAAAATAAAGATGCAGAATTCATGATGGACTATGATACAAGAAAGACAGTGAAAGTCGCAGAACTAATCCCATATTGGTGGGGAGAAGAACGTGCTTCTAAGTTTAATAATCACATAGAAGAGTCAGTATAATTCTGGCTCTTTTTATTTAACTTGAAAAAAGATAAAAAAAGTAGTTGACAAAGTTTGAAAAGTGGGTATAATAGTAAGA